>NZ_JBSHBJ010000003.1:62515-98682 GCF_053611945.1 Kribbella sp. NPDC054772
GCGCCCGGCGCGCGGGGTGGCGGGGGCGCGCGCGCCCCCCCGCCCCCCCGCCCGGGGGGGGACCGCGCGCCCGCGGCCGCGCCCTGGACGACGCGGGCCGCCAGCAGTACGCCGATCGTCGGGGCGATCGCGCAGATCAGCGACATCACGGTGAACCCGGTCAGACCGATCAGGAACAGGCGCTTGCGGCCGAACCCGTCGCCGAGCCGTCCGCCGACCACCAGCAGGGTGGCGTTCGCGATGCCGTAGCTGCCGACGACGAGCTGGAGCTGACCGGAACTGGCGTGCAGGTCGGACCCGATCGCGGGCAGGGCGACGTTGATGATGAAGAACGAGAGCATCGGCAGGAAGGCGCCGAAGAGCAACGTGGTCAGCGCCACCGGGCCGAGCAGCGGTACGGCGGCCTGCGGCCGGGCGGCGACCGGGGTGGTGGCGGCTTGGAGCTGGTCTGTCATGCGTCCAGCGTGGGCGCACTCGGAGCCTGGTGGTGAGAGCCTGGTTATCCTATTACTCGCAGCACCTGGCACCAGGATCGATCACTGCCCATGATGGAACCATGACCACTGTCCCAGCCGCCACCGACACTTCGCCGCCGACCGCGGGCCTCGCACGCCAGGACGTCGCGGACAAGGGGCAGCAACGGCGGGAGCTGGCAGTGTTCCTGCGCAGCCGGCGAGAGCGCATCCGGCCGGAGGAGGCCGGGTTCGCGCCAGGCGGCCGACGGCGTACGCCGGGACTGCGCCGGGAAGAGGTCGCGCTGCTCGCCGGTGTCGGGGTGACCTGGTACACCTGGCTCGAGCAGGGCCGGGACATCAACGTGTCGGCGCAGGTGCTCGACGCGGTCGCCGACACCTTGCGGCTCGATCGCCAGGAGCGGAACCACCTGTTCACGCTGGCCGGACTGCAGCTCGGGCCGACGCGTGCCGAGTGCACGGTGATGCCGGAGTCGGTCCAACGGACGCTGGACGCGGTCACGCCGTACCCGGCGCTGGTGCTGAATGCCCGCTACGACATCCTCGCGTTCAACGAGGCGTACTGCCGGGTGGTGCTCGACCTGCGCGAGATCCCGCTCGAGGAGCGCAACATGCTCTGGGTGACGTTCGTGTCGCAGGAGTGGCGGTGCAGTTTCGTCGAGTCCGAGTCGATGAAGCTGCACATGGTCGCGGGGTTCCGGGCCGCGATGGCCGACCACGTCGGCGAACCCGCGTGGCAGGACCTCGTCGCGCGGCTGCTGGCCGGCTCGACACTGTTCGCGGAGCTCTGGGAACGGTACGACGTGGCGGCGCCGAGCACCCGGATCAAGCTGCTGGAGAACGCCACCGCCGGCGTCCTGCGGATCGAGCCCGTCAACCTGTGGCTGTCGCAGCTCGGTCAGACCCGGGCGACCGTGTACACGCCCGCCGACGAGGAGACCGAGGCGAAGCTCCGCCAGCTCGCCGGGGCGACCGAGGGCAACCCGTCCAAGGTCAGGGCAGCTGAGGTCAGGACAGCCGGGCGGGGCGCGGGGGGGGGGGGCGCCGCCGGGCGGCCGGCCGCCCCGGCCGCCGGGCAGGGCGGCCGGGGAGTCTCAGCTCACCGGGATGCCCGGATTGGTCAGCGCCTTCCCGCCGGTCATCGTGTTACTGCGGTCGACCGTGACCTTGCAGCTCGAGGCGTTGTAGTTGGTGATGTTGAACGCGTACCGTCCGCCCCCGGTGGCCCCGGTCAGGTCGGACTTGTTGCCGCGGAACACCGTCCCGCAGCCCCAGCCGGACTGCTGGGTGTGCGTCTCGTACCCGTTGTTCGTGGTGTTCTTACCGGTGTTGTTCTCGATCACGTAGTTGTTGCCCTTGACATCGATCCAGCTGTCGTCGAAGTTCGCGCCGGTCAGGCCGCGGCCGTCGAAGCTGTTCCCGGAAACCAGGCCACCGGTGGTTCCCTCCTTGAGGTCGACCGCCTCGCCGCCGACGTCCGGGCCGATCGTGTTGCCGAGGATCTGCACGTGGTCGGACTTGTCCGAGGTGCCGCCCGCGCTGCCGACGTACACGCCCTCGCCCATCCCGCGGCCGTCGTTGCCGGTGTCGAAGATGCGCGAGTTCTTGATCACGCCGTACGTGCTGCTGTTCCGGAAGTGCACGCCCTCCATGTCCAGCCCGTGCACGGTCACCCCGTCGATCGTGACGTGGGCGGCGCTGTCGATCATGATGCCCTTCTGACCGCCGGTGACGGTGATCCCGCGGACGTTCCAGTACGACGCCCCGTTCAGGTGCAGGCCGTAGCCGCCACTGGCGGTGAGTACTGCGTTCGCGGAGCCGGTCAGCGTGATCGGTGCCGAGGACGTGCCGGAAACCGTTGTCTTGAAGTTTCCGGTATAGGTGCTGTCGGCAAGTTTGATCGTGTCACCGGGCTTCGCACTGGCCAGCGCGGCCTTCAGCTCGGCGGAGTTGCCGACGTCGGTGGAACCCGCTGCAGCCGGGCGGTTCCGGAGGTGGTCCCGGATCCAGACACCGGCCGGTTTGAGCATCGACGTACCCGTGAAGTCGTCGCCCGCGCAGGTGCCCTCCTTGAAGACGGCGCCGGAGCGGGAGTCGTCGGAGAAGTTCCAGTTCGTCCAGCCGATCTGCTTGCTGTCCAGGAAATCCAGGTATTTCTGCGACCAGGTGAAGTCGTTGCCGCCGTCACCGGTGTAGGTCTGGGTGCCGAACTCGGTGACGAACAACGGGATCTTGTCCGCGGCGCGGGACAGTGCGTCGAGGTACTCCTGTTGATGCGACGCCGCGTAGAAGTGGAACGTGTACATCAGGTTCGACGCGTTCACCGGGTTGCTGATCACGTCGGCCTCGGTGTGGCCGTCGGAGACGCCGAGCGAGGCCCAGCCGTGGGTGCCGACGAAGATCACGCCGTCCGGGTCCTTGGCCCGGATCACCGGCACCATCTGCTCGGCGTATGACTTGATGCCGGCCCAGCTGACACCGTTCGGCTCGTTGGCGATGTCGTAGATGATGTTGTTCTTGTCCTTGTGCCGCTCGGCGATCTCGGTGAAGAACGTCTTCGCCAGCGCGAGGTTCTCGTTCGGGTCGCCCGGGTCGAGCTGGTGCCAGTCGACGAGCGCGTAGAGACCGCGCTTGGTGGCCTCCTCGATGTAGTTGTTCACGAGGTCGGTGTACTTGCGCGGGTCAGTCTCGTAGCCGCCTTCCTGCACGTACATCGAGATGCGCAGGATGTCGGCCTTCCAGTCGCTCGCGAGCGCGTCGAGCGAGGCCGTCTTGAGGCAGTTCGCGTACCACTGCAGGCCGTGCGTGCTCATCCCGCGGAGCTGCACGGGCTCGTTCCGCTCGTTGCAGAGCTTGGTGCCGCAGACGTGCAACTGCCCGTTACGGCCGACCGGCGTATCGGCGGCCAGCGCAGCTTGGATCGGAAGCAGGGTGGAAGCGGCCAGCACTGCGCCGGCCAGGAACGAACGGATCATGAACTTCCTCCGAGGGGCGTCGGGGGATCATTAGGAAGGTTTCCTAATAGTTCTCGGAAACCTAGAGGAGATCGCAGAGTGTTGTCAACGGTTCACGCGGTGTCGCGGTCCGGCCAGGCGGCCTTCAGCGTCGCGAGCGTGACGGTGATCGCCGGGCGGCGCGACGTGGTCGTCCGCCAGACGGCGTACAGGCGACGGCTCGGCGCAGGCTCCAGCGGTACGACGACCACGCCGTCGGGGACCGGTCCGCGGCCAAGGCGGGGGAGCAGGCCGACGCCGATCCCGCGGGCGAGCATCGCGAGCTGGGTCTGGTACTCCGCGACGGAGTACGCGACCTCTGGTTCGACGCCCGCGCGGCGCATCGTGCGGATCAGCCACTCGTGACAGATCGAGCCGGCCGGCTGGCAGATCCAGCGTTCGCCCACGAGGTCCTCCGCGCGGACGAACTCCTTGCCGGCCAGTCGGTGCGAGGCGGGCACCAGGACATCGGCCGGGTCCACGCCGAGCTTCACCCGCGACAGCCCCTCCGGCAGGGCGAGTGGGGTGTTGTGCCAGTCGTGCACGATGGCGATGTCGATCTCGCCACGGTTGACCGCGGCAACGGCCTCGAACGGGTCAGTCTCGATCAGGCGGACGTCGAGCCGGTCCTGCTCGTCGACCAGGCGCGCGATCGCCGGCGGCAGCAGTCCGCGGGCCGCAGTAGGGAATGCGGCGATGCTGAGCGTCCCAATCGCCTGACCGCGTTGCTCCTCGAGTGTCAGCTCAGCGTCCTCGACCAGCTCGAGAATCTGCGCCGCGGTCGCCGCGAGCTGTTGTGCCGCGTCGGTCAGCACGATGCCGCGCCCTTGCCGCTCGACCAGCGTCGTCCGCGTCTCACGCTCGAGCTTCGCCAACTGCTGCGACACGGCGGACGGCGTGTACCCGAGCACCTCGGCCGCCCGGTTGACCGAACCGTGCTGGGCGACCGCGTGCAACGCCCGGAGTCGACCGAGATCGATCATGTAGCACTCCTACATTGACGGCGGTAGTAATCGGTGCTGGTCCTTAAGTGTACCGCCGCCGACACTGGACCACATGAAGCCTCGTGACCTGCTCCTCGCGCTTGCCGTCGTTGTCGTCTGGGGCATCAACTTCGTCGTCATCGAGGTCGGGCTCGAAGGCGTTCCGCCGCTGCTGCTGTCCGCGCTGCGGTTCTTCTTCGCCGCCGTACCGGCGATCTTCCTGCTCGGCAAACCGCGGGTCCCCTGGCGGTACGTCGTCGGCGTCGGGCTCGCGCTCGGGGTGGCGAAGTTCGGCCTGCTGTTCATCGCGATGGATCACGGCGTCCCGGCCGGGCTGTCCTCGCTCGTGCTGCAGTGCCAGGTGATCTTCACGGTCCTGTTCGCGATCGCCGTACTGCGGGAGCGCCCGCGGCCGGCGCAGTTGATCGGGATCCTGATCGCGTGCGTCGGGATCGTGCTGATCGTGCTCGACCGGAAATTGTCGGCGCCGGTCGGTGCACTGGCGCTGGTGATCGTCGCGGGCGGTTTCTGGGGCGTGTCGAACACGATCACCCGGTACGCCAAGCCGCCGGACACGTTGCGCTTCATGGTCTGGGTCAGCGCCGTCGCCGTCGTACCGCTGCTCATCCTCTCGCTGCTCACCGAAGGTCCGCGGGCCGATCTCGACGCGCTCCGCGGGATCACGCTGAGCGGCGTCGGCTCGATCGCGTACCTCGCCTTCGCGGCGACCCTGTTCGGCTTCGGGGTCTGGGGTTACCTGCTCCGGCAGTACGACGCCAGCACCGTCGCACCGTTCTCGCTGCTGGTCCCGATCGTCGGGATGACCGCGGCCTGGGTGCTGCGCGGTGAGGCCGTCGGCGCGCAGCAGGCGATCGCGGCGGTGCTGGTGATCGGCGGGATGGCGTGCACGATCGTGCGCCGCCGTACCCCGGTCGCGGCGGCACCTGCGGTCGATCGCGCGAAGGTCGATGCGCAAGGATGACTGAGTGGATGCCCAGCAAGTTAGTCGCCTGACCGCTCGATGGATCGCCGCGCTGCCCGGTGAGGACAGCACGGTGATCTCCGGCCTCGGCGTCCAGCCGTTGCTCGCGATGCTGGCCGAGGTCGCGGACGAGCCCGCCCACACCGAACTCGCCGAGGCGGCCGGCGGACGGTACGCCGGTCTGCTGCACGCCCCCGAACTCCGCCTGGCGCTCGGGTTGTGGACGCGCCCGGAGATCGAACTGCAGGCGGGAGTGGATCGCTTCCTGCCACGCGAAGTACGCGGGACGTTGACCGACGCGGCCGCGCTGGATGCATGGGTCGTCGAGCAGACGGGTGGACTGCTGAAGCACATGCCGGTCGAGGTGACGCCTGAGGTGTCGCTCGTCCTGGCGTCGGCGCTGGCGTTGAAGACCGAGTGGGAGCTGCCGTTCGACGAGTACCCGCGGGGCGACCAGCGATGGTTGAGGCGTACGGACACGGACCTGGAGAGTCTGCGGGTGTACGAGACCGCGACGGGTCCGCTGACCGTTGTGACGGTGCGTGGAGTTGGCGAATTCGACGTACGGCTGGTGGTTGGTGACGGTGGACGGGCGGCCGTGTTGACGGCGGCGCTGGAGCTCGATGGGGACGGGGCGAGCGGTGCCGAGGTGCTGGCGGCCGAACGGTCGGCGCCCGGTGTCAAGGTGATCGAGACGATGTCGCCGACGCCGACTGTCATCCTGTCGCTGCCGTACTTCGAGATCGACGCGGAGCATGACCTGCTGGACCACCCGGACGTCTTCGGCTTAGCGACTGCTGCGGACAAGAGCGCGGGGCATTTCCCCGGCCTGAGTCCACAGCCGCTCGCGATCGACCAGGCGCGACAGGCCGTGATGGCGCGCTTCTCCGCGACTGGATTCGAAGCTGCCGCGGTGACCTCGATGGCCATGGCGGCTGGGTCCGCGCCGATACCTGCCGGCAAGGCGCTCTACGTTTCGCTCGAGCGGCCCTTCGGTTTCGTCGCCGGTCACCGGCCGACCGGTGTGCCCGTAGTCGCCGGCTGGGTGAACTACTCGTAGGGATTGACCGGCGCGCTGACCGGTTCGACCGACTCGACGGTGAGTGCGGCGACATCGCCGTCGACTCGTCTGGTCGGCTCGGCCCACGTGCCCGTCACGGTCACCCACTGGTTCTTCGGTGGCGCTGTTCGGCCACGGGCTTCGACCATGAACGCCGTACCGTCGGCGACGCAGCAGGTCAGACCGATGCGGGTCACGTACCAGACGCCGTTCTTCGCCGGGGTGACGAAGCCGGTGAGCTGGAACGAGCGGCCCTTCATGGTGTCCTTCTCCCACACCGCCCAGACGGCGTAGTCGCGGACCGCGAGCGTCTGCGGACCGTACCCGTGATCGCTCTGCCAGAAGGCGTTCCCCTGCGGCTCGACCGGTTTCGCGGCGACCGGGGACTGGCGTTGAGCGGCGTCCGCGCCGAGGGCCGGCGGGTCGACGACGAGCAGGGCGAAGACCGGGATCAGCAGCAACCACGCGGCCCTCGGCAGACCGTGCTCGTGCTGATCCTTCGAACGGGTGCCCACGAGGACGTCGATCACCGCGAGCACGATCAGGATCACCCCGGCGGCGAGCAACATCCACCGCATCCCGGGCTTCACGTACCGCAGGTACGTCCCCGAGGTCGCGAGCTGCACCACGACGGCCCCGACGAAAACCATCACCAGGCCTGCCACGTTGCGCTTCACGACAACCACCACCCGACGAGCAGGCTGGCCAGCAACGCCACCACGAACGTCGCCGGCGCGAACCGGACAGCGAACTTCGGCCCGAACGTCCCGGCCTGCAAGGCGATCAGCTTCACGTCCACGATCGGCCCGACCACCATGAACGCGAGCCGCGCGGTCAGCGAGAACTGCGACAGACTCGCCGCCACGAACGCGTCCGCCTCCGAACAGATCGCCAGCAGTACGGCGAGCAGCCCGAGGATCACCACCGACAGCAGGAGATTCCCCGCCACGTGATCGAGCCACGCCCGCGGCACCACCACGTTCAGCGTGGCCGCGGCGGCTGCTCCGATCACCAGGAAGCCACCGGCGTGCAGGAAGTCGTGCAACATCGCGGACCGGAACACGTCGAACTTGCCGGCGTCGTGCGCATGCCTGTTCTTCGGGAGCTTCAGCCACGACCCGCCTCTGCCCGTGAGCAACCACAGCCAGCCGAGGACCATCGACACCGCGAGCGAGGTCACGGCCCGCGCGACCACGACCTTCGGCTGGCCGGGGAACGCGACCGCCGTCGACGCCAGCACGACCGGGTTGATCGCCGGCGCCGACAACAGGAACGCGATCGCGGCGGCCGGTGTGACCCCGCGGCTCATCAACGCGGCCGACACCGGGACCGAGGCGCACTCACAGCCGGGCAGGACGACGCCGGACGCACTCGCCACCGGTACGGCGAGGGCCGGGTGCCGGGGGAGCGCCTTCGCGAAGAACGACGCCGGGACGAACGCGGTCAACGCGGCCGACAGCGTCACGCCGAGTACGAGGAACGGCATTGCCTGGACGGTCACCCCGACGAACATCGTCGCCCAGGTCCGGACCCCGTCGTCGGTGAACCACCCGGCGAACAGCCGCCGCCCGAACAACGCCGTACCGACCAGCAGGACCAGGGTCGCGGTGAACGCGATCGAGGACCCCGAGGTCTCCTGCTTGGCCGTCGTCATGCCGGAATGCTGGCAGAGTCGGAGCGGAAATGAAAATCAAGATCAGCACGGACCTGCAGGCCATCACAATCCGGCCGCCGGCCGGATCGCCCGCCTGGCGGGCAGGTCGAGCGGCGATTGTGATGGCCTGGGCGTCCGGGCGTGGCACTGTGGGGGACATGGACGCCAACGTGGTGCGCGCAGTCAACGACCTCACCACCCGCTGGGCCGGCTCGCTTCCAACGGGGAACTCCGTGGTCGCTGGGCTCGGCCTGTGGCCGTTGCTTGCCCTGCTGGCCACCGCCGCCGACGAGCCCGGTCGTGCGGAGCTGGCCGCTGCCTCCGGGGTGAACGCCGACACCGCCGCGACCGACGCGATCCGGTTGATCGAGGCGATCGAGGACTCCGCCGACCTGCACGCCGCGCTCGGCGTCTGGGTGAACGAGAACCTCAAGCTCGCCGAGTCCTTCGACAGCGTGATGCCCGCGCCACTGGTCGGCCTGCTGACCGGCAACGCGAGCGTCGACAAGGCCAAACTCGACGCCTGGGCCGCCGACCACACCGACGGTCTGATTCCTGAGATGCCGCTCGACATCGACAGCGACCTGCAGCTCGTGCTGGCCTCGGCGCTGCTGCTGCGCACGACCTGGGTCCGCCCGTTCACCGAGCAGATCCGCCGGGTCCACGACGGCGCCTGGGCCGGCTCGTGGCACTGGCTCGAGCGCGCGGACGACGACCTCGACACGGTACGGCGCTACGAGCATCCGTCGGCCGCGTGGCTCACCGTCGCGACGGTCGCCGGTGACGCCGACGTCGACGTACTGCTTGGGATCGGACAGCCGCAGATCGCGCGGGCCGACGTACTGGCGGGCTTGCTGGATGTGGCGGCGCGGCCCGACGACGGGGTGCCTGGGAGTGTGCTGATCGAGCAAGGTGAGGCCGGCGCGCAGGTCGCGCCCGGCGTGCGGATCGGCAAGACGACGGCGCCACGGCCCGATGTGAAGCTGACGGTGCCGTCGTTCAGCATCGAGGCCGAGCACGATCTGGTCGAGTCGCGGGAGCTGTTCGGGCTGACCGCGGTGACGTCGGATCCGGGTGCGGAGGGGCACTTCAGCGCGCTCAGTCCGACGCCGTTGCGGGTCGGGCAGGCGAAGCAGAAGGTGCTCGCGCGGTTCTTCGCGACCGGGTTCGAGGCGGCAGCGGTGACCGCGATGGCGATGACCCGGGCCGCGATGGTCACGCGCCAGCACCCCCGGCTCGAGGTATCGCTGGACCGGCCGTTCGCGTTTGCCGCCGTACTGCGGGACTCGCGGCTGCCGATCGTGGCGGGCTGGGTCGAGACGCCTACCGAACCGGGAGCGTGAACAGCCGGTTGAGCAGCGCGGACGCCTCGTCGACGTCCGCGCGATCACCGGTCAGCAGCAGGTCGAAGAGCAGCCCGCGCGAGGCGGCCAGACCGAGCCGCGCGTACGCCGGTGCCTCGGCGGGCGGGATGCCTGCTCGGACGCACAGCTCGGTCAGCGGTGGCAGCCAGACGTTGACCAGGTCCGCCTTGAGCGACTCGGTGTGGGGCAGGTCCTGCATCGCGTGGGCGCTGAGCTCGAAGAACAGCGGACCGTAGACGAGCGCGGCCTCGGTGACGCGACGCCAGAACTGCTCGGCCTGCTCCTCGACCGGCAGATCCGACAGCGCCGCGAGCAGGTCACGTTGCTGCTGTTCGACCGTGCGGACCACTTCGGCGAGCAGGCCCTCGCGGGAGCCGAAGTGGTAGATGAGCATCCGGTGACTCGTGCCGATCGACGACGCGATCGTCCGCAGACTCGCGTCCCCGATCCCATGCTTCGCGAAATGCTCGACCGCGTCAGTGAGCAGACTGTCCCGACTCACTAGCCTC
The DNA here is from genome assembly GCF_053611945.1 of Kribbella sp. NPDC054772. Classification (NCBI taxonomy): domain Bacteria; kingdom Bacillati; phylum Actinomycetota; class Actinomycetes; order Propionibacteriales; family Kribbellaceae; genus Kribbella; species Kribbella sp. NPDC054772. Next base: position 72,534 of record NZ_JBSHBJ010000003.1, read on the forward strand.
CTTCAGCTTCTGTGTCTCGGTGGCGATGTAGCGCTTGGTGAGACTGGCGTACAGCTTGCCGAACAGCCAGCCGAGCGGGCCTTCCTGGATGATCGTCGCGGTCGCGACGGTGCCGTCCGGCGTACTGATCACGCGGTGGCCGCCGGTGGTCTTGATACCGGGCGCCTTGGAGACCCACTCGAAGTACTGCCCGTCCTCGAGCTTGGTGACCTCCCAGACGGCGACCGGGAGCTTGGGCTGCCGGATCCGGGTGCGGGAGCCGAGGTGGATGCGGCCCGCGTCGAGCCGCTCGACGGAATCGACGGTCGGGGTCCAGTCGGGCCACCGCTCGACGTCGCTGAAGACCTCCCAGACCCGCTCGGGCGGAGCCTGGATCGTGCTGGAGTGATCGAAGCGCATGTACCAAATGGTACATCAGGTCTTCGTGAGGTCTCGGCGGGCGGTCTGCGTCCCGCGGACCCACGACAGGTAGGGTCTGGGGCCATGGCTGACCAGAATGTCCCGCACCACGTGGAGAACGAGCAGGACCCGGGTGCGAGCACGCAGATGTTCCGCGCCTTCGTCAACGAAGGTGAGACCGAGGCGAAGTCCGAACCCAAGCTGAACGGCCGCGTGCTCGCGATCGTCGGCGCCGCGGTCATCCTGATCGCCGTCGTCGCCGCGATCGCCGTTCTCTGAGTTTGACCGACCTCCCGGTCGAGGTCGTCAGGGTCTTCACCGACCCGGACGGCCGTTTCGGCAACCCACTGGGCATCGTCGACGGCCGCCTCGTCCCGGAGACGGACCGGCAACGCGTGGCCGCCGAGCTGGGCTACAGCGAGACCGTGTACGTCGACGACGCCGCCACCGGCACGCTCCGTATCTACTCCGCCACTGGCGAGATGGCCTTCGCCGGTCACCCGACGGTCGGCGCCGCGGCCTGGCTCCACACGCACGGTCACCCCGTCGACACCTTGCACGTCCCCGCGGGCCCCATCCCCGTCACGCGCTCCGGCGATCTCTACGCCGTTCGAGCCGACAGCACCTGGGGCAGCGCCTGGGACTGGCACCACCTCTCCTCTCCCGAGGAAGTCCTGGCCGCCGAACCCGCGTCGTACTCGGCCGGCCATACCTTCCTCTGGGCCTGGCAGGACGAGTCCGCGGGCATCATCCGGGCCCGGGCCTTCGCTCCCGCCATGAATGTCGAGGAGGACGAGGCCACCGGCTCCGCCGTCACCCAACTCACCGCGCACCTCGCCCGTGACCTGCTGGTCGTCCAGGGCGCCGGGTCCCAGCTGCACACCACGCACGAACCGCCGGCCCACGCCACCGTCGGTGGCCGCGTGCTGGCCGCCGCGTCACGCACCATCAGGATCTGATCGCGGGTTCGCGGCATCCATTGACGGGTGGTAGGCGGCGGACGGAGCATGGGGACTTGGCTACTCGGGGAGGTCTGGTGGCGAACGTTGTCAGGGCTGCACTCGTTCAGACGTCGTGGACCGGTGACAAGGAGTCCATGATCAAGGCGCACGAGGACTACGCGCGGCAGGCCGCCGCGGCGGGGGCTCGGGTGATCTGTTTCCAGGAGCTGTTCTACGGGCCCTACTTCTGCCAGAAGCAGGACGCCGAGTACTACGAGTACGCCGAGTCCGTCCCGGGGCCGACGACCGAGCGGTTCGCAGCGCTCGCGCGGGAGCTCGGGATGGTGATGGTGCTGCCGGTGTACGAGCAGGAGCAGCCCGGCGTGCTCTACAACACCGCCGCCGTCATCGATGCCGACGGCACCTACCTGGGTAAGTACCGGAAGAACCACATCCCGCAGGTGAAGGGCTTCTGGGAGAAGTTCTACTTCCGCCCGGGCAACCTCGGCTACCCGATCTTCGACACCGCGGTCGGCCGGATCGGCGTCTACATCTGCTACGACCGGCACTTCCCGGAGGGCTGGCGGGCGCTCGGGCTGGCCGGCGCGAAGATCGTCTTCAACCCGTCCGCGACCAGCCGCGGCCTGTCGGCGTACCTGTGGAAGCTCGAGCAGCCCGCGTCCGCGGTCGCGAACGAGTACTACATCGGCGCGATCAACCGGGTCGGGATCGAGTCCGAGTTCGGCGACAACGACTTCTACGGTACGTCGTACTTCGTCGACCCGGAGGGCAAGTTCGTCGGCGACACCGGCCACGAGCACGATCCGGAACTGATCGTCCGGGACCTGGATCTCGGGCTGCTGGACACCGTCCGGGACCGCTGGCAGTTCTACCGCGACCGCCGGCCGGACGCGTACGGAGACCTGACGAAACCGTAGCGAAACGCAACCGCTCAAAGGGGAGTGGCCTGGATGTCTTTGCTGGTCAAGGGTGGAACCGTCATCGGACCGACCGGGACCCGGGTCGCGGACGTGCTGGTCGAGGGCGAGAAGATCGTCGCCGTCCTCGACCCGTCGTTCACCCCGGCGATCACCGCGAACGAGGTGATCGATGCCACCGGCAAGTACGTGATCCCGGGCGGCATCGACGGGCACACGCACATGGAGATGCCGTTCGGCGGGACGTCGGCCAGTGACACCTTCGACACCGGCACCCGCGCCGCGGCGTACGGCGGGACCACGACGATCATCGACTTCGCGATCCAGCGCACCGGCGAAGTGGTGCAGGACGGGCTGGCGGCCTGGCACGCGAAGACCGCGGGCGAGTGCCACATCGACTACGCGTTCCATATGATCCTGGGCGGCGTCGACACCGACGCGCTGAAGGCGATGGACCAGCTGGTCGCCGACGAGGGCATCACGAGCTTCAAGCTGTTCATGGCCTACCCGGGTGTCTTCTACTCCGACGACGGCCAGATCCTGCGCGCGATGCAGACCGCGCGGGAGAACGGCGCGCTGATCATGATGCACGCCGAGAACGGGATCGCGATCGACGTCCTCGTCCAGCAGGCGATCGCCCGCGGCGAGACCGACCCGATCTACCACGGCATCACCCGCCCGGCCGCGCTCGAGGCGGAGGCGACGAACCGCGCGATCGCGCTCGCCGAGGTCGCCCGGGACTGCCCGCTGTACATCGTCCACCTGTCCGCGAGCGAGGCCCTCGCGAAGGTCTCCGAGGCGCGCGACCAGGGCCGCAACGTGTTCGCGGAGACGTGTCCGCAGTACCTCTATCTGACGCTGGAGGACCAGCTCGGGGCGCCCGGGTTCGAGGGGGCGAAGTGGGTCTGCTCGACGCCGCTGCGCAGCAAGCACGAGTCGCACCAGCGGGACCTGTGGAAGGGCCTGCGGAACAACGACCTGGCGATCGTGTCGACCGACCACTGCCCGTTCTGCATGAAGGACCAGAAGGAGCTCGGCCTCGGCGACTTCTCGAAGATCCCGAACGGGATCGGCGGCGTCGAGCACCGCGTCGACCTGGTCTACCAGGGCGTGGTGGACGGGAAGCTGTCGCTGGAGCGCTGGGTGGAGACGATCGCGACGACGCCAGCCCGGATGTTCGGGCTGTACCCGCAGAAGGGCATCGTCCAGCCTGGATCCGATGCCGACCTGGTGATCTACGACCCGGACGGTACGACGCGGATCGGGGTCGCGACGCACCACATGAACATGGACTACTCGGCGTACGAAGGGGTCGAGATCCAGGGCCGCGTGGGCACGGTGATCTCGCGCGGCGAGGTGATCGTGGCTGACGGCAACTACCACGGCCGGAAGGGTCGCGGGAAATTCCTGAAGCGCGGTCTGTCGTCTTATCTGATGTAGGGGGGATGTTGTGGACTTCGGTGTGGTGTTCCAGTGTGATCCGCCCGCGTCCACGGTGGTGGAGCTGGCCCGGAAGGCGGAGGACGCCGGGTTCGGCTACGTGTGGACGTTCGACTCGCACCTGCTCTGGCAGGAGCCGTTCGTCATCTACAGCCAGATTCTCGCGAACACCCACCGGGTGATCGTCGGCCCGATGGTGACGAACCCGGGGACCCGCGACTGGACGGTGATCGCGTCCCAGTTCGCCACGCTGAACGAGATGTTCGGCAACCGGACGATCTGCGGGATCGGCCGTGGTGACTCGGCGCTCCGCACGCTCGGCAAGAAGCCGGGCACCATCGGCGCGATGAAGCAGTGCGTCGAGGTGGTGCGGTCGCTGGCCCGCGGCGAGACCGTCGAGTACCGCGGTCAGCAGCTGAAGTTTGCGTGGGTCGAGAACGGCGCGCTGGAGGTGTGGGTGGCGGCGTACGGACCGAGGGCGCTCGCCGCGACCGGCGAGGTCGGCGACGGGTACATCCTGCAGCTCGCCGACCCCCACATCGCGGAGTGGATGATCACCGCGGTACGTCGGTCCGCGGAGCAGGCCGGCCGGGATCCGATGGCGATCAAGTTCTGTGTCGCGGCACCGGCGTACGTCGGGGACGACCTGGCGCATCAACGGGAGCAGACCCGCTGGTTCGGCGGCATGGTCGGGAACCACGTGGCCGACATCGTGGCGCGGTACGGGGCGAGTGGCGCCGTACCGCGGGAGCTGACCGACTACATCGAGGGGCGGCACGGGTACGACTACGCCGAACACGGGCGCGCCGGCAACACCCACACCGACTTCGTCCCGGACGAGATCGTGGACCGGTTCTGCATCCTCGGGCCGGTGGAGAACCACATAGCCCGCCTGAACGAGCTGAAGGACCTCGGCGTCGACCAGTTCGCGCTGTACCTCCAGCACGACGCCAAGGAGGAGACCCTGGCGTCGTACGGGAAGGACATCATCCCCGTCGTTCAGGGAGTCCAGCGGTAGGCGCCCGGGAGCAGGTCCGTGGCGAGGACCGAGCCGGGGCCGTCCGCTGACGGCAGGATCACCCGGATCCCGGGGTGGTAGTCGACGAGCACCTGGCGGTCCCGCCCGCACGGGCCGACGACGCCGCGGCCTTCGTTGCCGACAGCCACGATCGTGGTGAGTTCGCGGGCACCCTCGGCACGGGCGCGGCCGAGCGCGACCAGTTCCGCGCACGGGCCGCCGGTGAAGTGGTACAGGTTGATCCCGGCGTACATCCGGCCGTCGATGCCACGGACCGCGGCGCCCATCGTGTACACGCCGTCGGGTCCGTCGGTGTTCGCGTCGACCGTGCGGCGGGCGAGCTCGATCAGCTCGTGGTCGTCGGCGGTCAGCGGTCGCAGGTCGAGCGTCATCCGGCGATCCGCTTCAGCTCGGCCTCGGTGACCGACTTGACGGTCTTGATCTCGGCCGCCGGGTCGGCGCCGCTGCGGATGATCTTGCTCAGCGCGTCGGAGTACGCCGTACTCGCCTTGGGGGACCAGAGCATCGGGTTCTGCGGACGGCCGTTCTCGTTCAGCAGCTTGACCGCGTCGGCGCCCGGGCCGGACTTCAGCTTCTCCGCCTTCGCCGCGAGACTCTTGCGGGCCGGGACGTGGAAGCCGTACGACTGCGCGAAGTCGAGCTGATCGTCGGTCTGGCCGACCCACAGCCACTGGGCGTACTTCTTCGCGGCGTCGACGTTCTTCGACTTTGCGTTGACGCACGCGCCGTACGCCCCGACCGGCACGCTCGCCTCGCCGGTGGTCGCGTTCAGCTTCGGCCACGGGAGTACGCCGTAGTCGCCAGGCAACGCCTTCTCGATCACCGGCAGCGTCCACAGACCGGTGAACTGCATCGCGGTCAGACCCTGTGTGAACGCGGACGGGTCGGACCAGTCGGTCGGTGCCCCGAGCAACAGCACCTTCGAGGTCCAGAACTCGCGGAGCTTGGCCAGCGACTCGAACGCCTTCGGGTCGTCGAAGCCGAACTGGTTGTCCTTGGTCAGGTAGTCGAGACCGGCCGACCAGAGCGCCGGCCCACCGAGCACGCCGACCCCGCCGTCGTTGCCGACGAACAGGCCCTTGACCTTGTCGGTGGTGAGCTTCTTCGCGGCGGCCAGCAGTTCGTCGACCGTCTGCGGCGGCTGGAGACCGGCCGCGCTGAGCAGGCTCTTGCGGTACACGAGCAGCTGCATGTCGATGACCTGCGGGATGCCGTAAAGCTTGCCCTGGTAGGACATCCGCTCGATCAGCGCCGGGTTGAAGTCGTCCTTGGCGTCGCCCAGCAGGTCGGTGACCTCGACGACCTGCTTGGCCTTGATCATGTCGATCGTCGGACCGTTCGGGTACTCGAACACGTCCGGGCCCTGATCGGTGAGCAGCGCCGTCGACGCCTTCTTCTCGTAGTCACCGGGCGACCATTGGATCGTGACGGTCGCGTCCGGGTACGCCTTCGCGTACTTCTCCACCGCCTGCTGCGTGCCCGCCTCGCCGTACTGGTGGTACCACTGCTGCAGCGCCGGCTTGTCGCCGCTGCCGCCGCCGGTCGCTCGCCCGGTGTTCGAGCCGCACCCGGCCACAGCCATCGCCGCGAGTCCCGCGCCGATCCCCAGGACCTGCCGCCTGCTGACTCCCGCACCCATCACGCCGTCTCCGTTCCGCGCGGTCCCACAGCCCGCGCACCCTGCAGACCCTACGACCGCACCGGCCCAGCAGCCCGGTATTTCCAGCCGTCGAGAACGACATGGCGTAGGCTTGCGCGCATGTTCTCCCCTCGTGACTAGAGACGGCTCCCGCGCCCCTGCGCGGTCGAGCCCCTTCCGTCTGGAATCTCTAGGAGCGTTCTCGTGTCCGGCACCACTCGTGCCGGGAGCTACCGTGACGTCCTGCTGTTGCCGTCGGCGCTGCGCACCTTCGTGCCCGCGCTCTTCGGCCGGCTGGCGTACGGCCTGCTCCCGTTGTCCCTGCTCATCACCGTCCAGCAGTCCACCCATTCCTTCGCGACCGCCGGCGCCGCGGTCGCCGTCTTCGGTCTCTCGTCGCTGTCGATGCCCTACAAGGCACGGCTCGTCGACCGGTTCAGTCAGCGTCGCGTGCTTCCGCTGCTCGCGGCCGGCGCCGCAGCCGGTCTGTTTCTCGTCGCCTCGGTCGGTACGGCGAGTTCCGTCGTACTGCTGCTCGTCGGGGTAACTGGTTTGCTCGCACCGCCACTCGGGCCGTCGATGCGGTCGAACTGGCGGTTGCTGACCGAGGGGTCGGCGCTGAAGGAACGCGCGTACGCCCTCGATGCGGTGGCCGAGGAGTGCCTGTTCCTCGGTGGGCCGTTGATCGCCGGTCTGTTGATCAGTCTCGTTTCCGCGCCGGCTGCCCTTGGCTGCTCGGCGGCGTTGCTGTTCGTCGGCACGCTGGCGATGGTCACGAGCCCGGTCACCACGCACACCGCGGCGCCGTCACCGTCTCGGCATCCGCTCGGCCCACTCGTGATCCCGGGCCTGCGACGGATCCTGCTCGTCGTCATGGTGACCGCGTCAGGCATCAGCATCGCCTACCTCTGCGTGGCCGGTGTCGCGCAGCGGGCGGGTCATCCGGGGGCGGCCGGGTACGTCGAGGCCGCGATCGGACTGGGCAGCGTCACGGGCGGGTTGCTCTGGGCGCGTCGACGTCATACCCGGTCGTGGGCGGTACACCTCGGCGGGCTGATCGCCGTACTGGCGGCCGGCCTGATCGCGGCCTCGCTCGTGACGGACCTGGTGGCGCTCGGGGTCGTGATGGGAGTCGCCGGTGCTGCCGTGGCGCCGCTGTTCGTGGTGTCCTATCTCGCTGCGGACGAGGTCACACCGCCGTACCAGCGCACCGAGGCCAGCACGTGGATCAACACCGCCAACAACCTCGGCTCCGCGGCCGGGGCCGCGCTCGCCGGCGTCATGATCGAGCGGACCACGCCGTCGTGGGGATTCCTCGGCGGCGGTGTCCTGCTCGTGCTGGTCGCGGTGACGGTCGGCGGGTCAGGCGTCCGACAGGCGCGCGATCGTCGCTGACGCCCGCCGGACGATCGGCACCGGGCCGGCCGGGAGGACATCGCCGACGAAGGCGTAGTGCTCGAGGAGTGCGGGGTCGACGTCGCCGGGGCGGTGGCGGCTGTGGTCGCGCACCCAGTCGATGATGTCGCCCCACCCCGGCGCCGCGAGCGAGCCGCCGAAGTGCTGGACCGAGAGTCCGGCGCACAGGTTGCTGAACGCGAGCCGGTGCGCGAGCGGCCACCCGCGCAGCGTCCCGAGGACCAGCGACGCCAGGAAGACGTCCCCGGCCCCGGTCGGGTCGTAGGACCGCACCGGCAGCGCCGGCACCTGCTCTTCCTCACCGGTCGCCGAGTCGATCGCGAGTACGCCGTCCGCGCCGTTCGTCACCACCGCGAGCGGGACCCGGTCGGCCAGCTTGTGCAGCGCGGCCTTCGGGGTGTCGGTCCGGGTGTAGGCCATCGCCTCGGACGCGTTCGGGGTGAACGCGTGGAACCCCTCGAGGACGTCGAGCACCGCGGGCGACCACTCGTCGGTCGGGTCCCAGCCGACGTCACCGAACAGCAGTGCGCCGGACTCCCGCGCCTCGACGGTCCACCCGGGCAGTTCCTCGGCGACCGGCACGATCGCCGAGCGGGTCTTCAGGCCCGGCCCGACCAGCTTGCTCGGGTCGCCCGGCGCCTCGTGCGCGTGGGTGACCATCGCGCGGTCCCGGTCGATCGACATCGAGACCGTGACCGGCGAGTGCCAGTGCCCGATCCGCCGCGAGTGCGACAGGTCCACGCCCTCCTGGTCCGCGAGGGTCCGCCAGCAGAAGTCGGCGTACGCGTCGTCGCCGAACACCGCGGCGAGTCCGGTCCGCAGACCGAGCCGCGCGGCAGCGATCGCGAAGTTCGCGACGCCGCCGGGGCACGACCCCATCCCCTCGGCGAAGATCTCGGTACCGGTGGTCGGGGCGGTCTCCAGACCGGTCATCACGATGTCGAGGAACACAGTCCCCTGCACGAACACGTCGTACCGGTCCGCTTCGTCGTTCACGGTGACACTGCTCCTTGTCATCCTGGGCGTCGTCCTCGCCGTCGTCCTGGTCGTCATCTCGGCTGTCTTCTCGGGCTGTCGGTGCTGGATGGAATGCTTCTTCGTAACATCATCGGCCGGTCAAGACCATGGAATTGGGAGAACGCGTATGAGCCCCCGGGTGTGTTCGTGATTCCGACCTGGATCTCGGTCGTCGGCGTCGTGGTGACGGTGCTCAGTCCGCTGCTCGCTCTCGGTGGTGTCGCGCTCGGGGCGTACCTGACGCGCAAGTCCGACCGGGAGCTCGACACCTGGCGGCACCGCGAGGAGACGATGCGGATGGTGCGCTGGGCGGTGGAGCAGATCCTCGAGGGCGACGACGCCGGAACCGACGCCGGTGTGGTGACGCTGCGCTCACTGATGCGGTCGGAACTGTTACAGCCCGAGGACTACGATCTGGTCGCCGCGCTGACCGCCTCGGTAGCGATCGACCGGGTCGGCGCGACCGCGTACGCTGATATCGCGGACGCGGATATCGAGGTCGTCGAGGGAGACAGTGACCGTGACTGAGAAGAAGGTCGTCAAGGTGTCCCGGCAGGCCGTCGAGCTGGCCCGCTTACACGTCGAAGCCGCGCGCAAGGCCGGCCGCCAACCCGACGCCGCCGTTGCGCGGATCGCCGGCGCCCGCCCCGACACCGGAAACGGAGCCCCCGCTCCAGCCCCAGCCTGAGCTCTCTTCTGAGACAGGTGTTTCAAACACACCGGGTATCGGACGCGCCTGTACGGACCGGCACGCCTGGTCGGCGGCACGCCGTGGAGCGCCTAGACTGATCGCCGGCCGCTCCCGTGGCGTACGGTGCACTTCGTGGTTACCGTCGCGTCTCTCCCTGTTCCCGACCACGGCCGGATGAACCCGTGATCCGCTTCGAGAATGTGTCCAAGACGTACGAGGGCCAGACCAGGGCCGCTCTGCTGAACGTCAACGTCGAGATCGAGAAAGGCGAGTTCGTCTTCCTGGTCGGTACCTCCGGGTCCGGCAAGTCGACGTTCCTTCGTCTGGTCCTGCGTGAGCATCGGACCACCAGAGGTCACATCATGGTCGCCGGCAAGGACCTGAACCGGCTCGCGAGCTGGCGGATCCCGCAGATGCGCCGCCAGATCGGCACCGTGTTCCAGGACTTCCGGCTGCTGCCGAACAAGACCGTCTCCGAGAACGTCGCGTTCGCGCTGCAGGTGATCGGCAAGCCGCGCTCGCACATCCGCAAAACGGTCCCCGAGGTGCTCGAGCTGGTCGGTCTGGACGGCAAGGAGGACCGGCTCCCCGACGAGCTGTCCGGTGGTGAGCAGCAGCGGGTGGCGATCGCCCGCGCGTTCGTGAACCGGCCGATGATCCTGATCGCCGACGAGCCGACCGGAAACCTCGACCCGGGGACGTCGGTGGGCATCATGAAGCTGCTGGACCGGATCAACCGGACCGGCACCACGGTCGTGATGGCCACCCATGACGTGTCGATCGTCGACCAGATGCGTAAGCGCGTCATCGAGCTGGAGAACGGTCACGTCGTCCGCGACGAGTCGCGCGGCGTCTACGGCTACCAGCACTGATCGCCGACCCCAGGGACTGACTGAAGAATGCGCCTGAACTACATCCTCTCCGACCTCGGGATCGGCCTGAAGCGGAACCTCTCGATGACGATCGCGGTCGTCGTCACCATCTGGGTCTCGCTGTCGCTGTTCGGCAGCGCGCTGCTCGCCCGCGAGCAGGTCGACCTGATGAAGGGGAACTGGTACGACAAGATCCAGATCTCGGTGTTCCTGTGCACCAAGGACTCCGGCGGCCGCGGCTGCTCCGGGGCCGAGGTGACCCAGGAGCAGAAGAACCGGATCCAGCAGGTCATCACGACGAACCCGGACACCGCACCGGACGGCGTGTTCTCGGAGTCGAAGAAGGAAGCGTTCGACTCGTTCAAGAAGCTCTACAAGGACTCGCCGATCGTCAGCACGGTCACCGAGGACCAGATGCAGGAGTCCTTCCGGGTCAAGCTGAAGGATCCACAGCGCTATCAGAACCTGGTCAGCGCCGTCGCGGGTCTGCCAGGGGTGGATACAGTCCAAGACCTCAGGCAGTACCTCGATCCGTTGTTCAAGGCCCTCAACGGCTTGCAAGTCGGCGCCCTGATCGCGGCCGCGTTGCTGCTGGTCGCGGCCCTGATGCAGATCTCCAACACGATCCGGCTGGCGGCGTATGCCCGGAGACGGGAGATCGGCATCATGCGCCTGGTGGGCGCCTCGAACTTCTATATCCAGCTACCGTTCCTCCTGGAGGCGGTGCTGGCCGCCTTGGTGGGCGCGGTCTTTGCCTGCGGCACCCTGTGGGTCGGGGTGTACTTCGTCGTGATGCAGCGGGCCCAGGAGACGTTCCGCGTCTGGCAGTGGGTCGGCGCGACCGAAACCTTCCGCGCGACGCTGATCATGGTCGTCGTCGGCCTGATCCTCGCGGTGATCCCGACATTCCTGACAACACGGAAATACCTCAAAGTCTGACCCGGGTGACCTATCGTGCAGTATCAGGAGTCACAGCAGTAACTCCTGTACTGCACAACTTCATCCAGAGCAAGGGGTCGACCTGTGGTCCCGCACTTCCCCGGTGCGAACCCGCCTGAGCGGGGGAGCATCAAGCGAGACGACAGCACCGGTACCCCCACCGCGCCGTACCCGCGATCACGAACTCGACCGCCGGGACGGCAGACGGTGGTTGCCGCTTGCTGCCTTGTCCTGTCCCTGTCCGCCGGTGTCCTGGCGGCGGTTCCGTCCGCTCCGAACGCGGAGGCGAAACCGCCGGATCCAGCCGCCAAGAAGAAACAACTCGACTCGCAGATCGACCAGTCCAAGGCCGATCTCGACGACGCGTCCGACCAGCTCGGCACGGCCGTTGCCGCGTACAACCAAGCCGTGACGAAGTACCAGGCCGTCCAGGTCCGGTACGCCGCCGCGCAAGGTCAGCTCGCCGCCGCGAAGGCCGCCGATGCGGTTGCCGCGGGCAAGCTCGCCGCCGCCGAGGCAGCCCTGCGTACGGCGGTCGCGGACGTCGCGGCCGGTGAGAAGCTGATCGGCGAGAAGCGGGCCGTGGCGGGTCGCGCCGTACGGTCGGCGTACCAGCAGCAGAACAGCCTGGTCGGGTTGTCGATCGCGCTGCGCGGTGCCGCGCCGGCCGATATCGCCACCGGGATGCAGGTGCAGCGGAACGTGTTCGGCATCCAGGGCAACGCGATCACCAACCTGAACAACGCGCAGGCGCAGCTGGCCAGCAAGCGGGTCCAGGTCGCCGCCGCGGAGAAGGCTGCCGAGACGGCTCGGGCCGAGTCCGCCGCGACCGTGAAACGGGTCGCCGAGCTGACCCGGCAGGTCGCTGCCGACCGCGCGGCGGCCGCCGCGATCGCGAAGGTCAAGCTGACCGCGTTCAAGGCCGCAGAGAAGGAGAAGAACACCGAGCTGGCGCAGTACAACTCGCTGCTCCGGGAGCGGAACCGCGTCCAGCAGCTGCTGATCGCGCGGGCCAAGGCCGAGAAGGCAGCGGCCGCGCGGCGCAAGGCGGCTGCCGAACGTGCCGAGAAGGAGAAGGCGCGCAAGGAGCACCGGCCGCCGCGGAACGTTCCGGACCCGGCCTCCTCGGGCGACGGACGGCTGGGCTACCCGGTCAGCAGTTACATCACATCGCCGTACGGCATGCGGTTCCACCCGGTCCTGCACTACTGGAAGCTGCACGACGGCACCGACTTCCGCGCACCCTGCGGTACGCCGGTCCGCGCCGCGGCCGACGGTGTGGTGACGGACAAGTACTTCAACGGTGGCTACGGGAACCGACTGTTCGTGTCACACGGCGTGATGGACGGGGACTCGATCACCACGGTCTACAACCACCTGTCGAAGTACAAGGCGCACGTCGGTGAGCGGGTCAAGAAGGGCGAGATCATCGCCTGGTCCGGGACCACGGGCTACTCGACCGGCTGCCACCTGCACTTCATGGTCTACCAGAACGGCAACGTCGTTAATCCGATGAAGTGGCTGTGAGCTACCTGCGATACTGGCCGGATGGTGAAACAGTCCGGCCGGGAGAAGCCGATCGCGCAGAACCGTAAGGCGCGACACGACTACCACATCGACGATGTGGTGGAGGCCGGGCTGGTGCTGACGGGGACCGAGGTCAAGTCCCTGCGGCAGGGCCGGGCCTCCTTGGTCGACGCGTTCGCCGCGGTCCGGGGGAACGAGCTCTGGCTGCAGGGCATGCACATCCCGGAGTACAAGCACGGCACCTGGACCAACCACGAGCCGCGCCGTACGCGGAAGTTGCTGCTGCACAAGGACGAGGTACAGAAGCTGATCCGCGCGGTGGAGACGCAGGGTGTGTCGCTGATCCCGCTGTCGCTGTACTTCAAGGACGGGTACGCGAAGGTCGAGCTCGCGACCGGGCGCGGTAAGAAGGACTACGACAAGCGGCACGCGCTGGCCGAGCGCCAGGCCAACCGCGAGGCCCAGCGCGCGCTGTCCGACCGCCGGCGCTGAGGCGATCGAGCTGGCTTCCGGGTCCGGTCAGGGGTGCGTCCGGGGCGAACCCGATGGGGCGCGCGGCCGGTGGCAAGCACAGTGGAAGCATGTCCACTTCAGAGCTGCTGGTGACGCCGGCCCAACGCGACCGCGCCGTCGAGATCCTGAAAGAAATGTACGCCGACGGTCGGCTGGACCACGCCGACTTCGACACCCGGCTCGAGCTGGCGCTGAAGGCGCGGACCCGGGCCGAGCTGAACGGCACGTTCAACGGCCTGGTGGCGCACCCCGTCCCGACGTACGCGCCGGCCGCGTTCACCCGACCGGCCCCACTGCAGACCTACCGCGGCGACGGCCGGGGGATGGGAACGATCGCGCACTGGCTCGGCTACCCGACGTTCTTCGTCGGCCCCGCGCTGGTCGTCGCCACGGCCGGCCAGAAGAACCCCGCCGTACGCCGGCACGCGGTCGAGGCGCTGAACTTCCAGCTGACCGCGTTCGGGGCCTTCGCGCTGCTCGGGATCATGACCGGGTTCACGCACGGCTTCCTGAGCTTCCTGTTCCCGATCCTCGGCATCCTCTGGTTCCTGCTCACCGGTATCGGCGGCCTCGCCACCGCGGCCGGCGCGAAGTTCCGCTACCCGTTCACGCTGCGCCTGATCAAGTAGGCCCTACGCTGCTGGGATGACTGTTCCGGTCGGGGCGCGCTGGGAAGTCGCGGCGTTCCTCGGGTTGACCGCGGCGACCGGGTTGATCGACGCGGTGAGTTATCTGAAGCTCGGACATACCTTCGTCGCGAACATGACCGGGAACGTGGTGTTCCTGGGGTTCGCGGTCGCGCCCGAGTCGGGGTTCAGACTCGGGCCGCCGGTCGTCGCCGTCATCGGCTTCGTGCTCGGGTCGCTGGCCGGGGGACGCACTGCCCGCGCGATGGAGCGGCGGCCGCGGCGCTGGCTCGGGACGGCGTTCGGGGTGCAGTCAGGGGTCCTGCTGCTCTGCGGGCTGCTGGTCGGTCTCGGCGTCCTCGAGAACACCGGCGGTACGTCGTACCTGCTGATCGTCGCGCTCGCGGCCTGCTTCGGCCTGCAGAACGCGACCGTCCGGCACGCGGCACCGCGGGACATGACCACCACGGTCCTCACGCTGACCCTCACCGGTCTGGCCGCTGACAACATGCTCGGCAACGGCCGCCCCGCCAAGCCGTACCGCCGCCTCGGCTCGATCGCCGCGATGCTCGCCGGCGCGGCCGTCGGCGCCCTTCTGCTCCAGACCACAACAGCCTGGGTCATCGCCCTCGCCGGCCTGCTCGTCGCCGCGGCAGTCATCTTCCGCCTCGCCCCGGCCGCCTGAGCGCTCACGGGGGAATGTCGGATGCGGGCGGTCTGTTGGACTTGATAGTGTGGATCTTCCACCAGCCCCTCGGGGACGGTGGGAGTTTGACAACTCAACAGGGGGTGAACGGTTTCGACTTTGGACGTATGTTCCAAGAGAAGCGGGCCGAGGATCCAGGGTTATCTCGTAAACGATCTCTGGAAACCAATAACTGCCAATTCACAGCGCAGTAGCTTCGCTCTCGCCGCCTGACGGCCTGAGCACTTAAAGAAGCGGTCAGCCTGGGGACGCTCTCGCCCCAGCTCCTGGCCTCAGCTAGAGAGCTTGCTTTGCTAGCCCGGTCACGGGGTTAGCACGGGACATTAACAGTGACTGAGCCTGTCAGCGAGATGTCTGTACAAACGCTGGGGCTGAGAAAAGCGCCATTCAGACTGCGCCCGGAGAAGCCTTGTAGCAACGCCGAAGGACGCGGGTTCGATTCCCGCCACCTCCACCCCTCGAGAAGTGCCTGGTCAGAGCAACGTCGACCAGGCACTTTTTCGTTGTGCGACCACGTCCTGCGCCACGCTCCGCCTGCCTCGAGGTCGATCAGACCCTTCCGCGGCCGGGTGTGTCGGCGCCCGGCTGGTCCGGCCTGTCCTCAGTGCGGGGCTGGTGTGGGGATGGCGTTGTCGATGAGGACGGTGGCGATGGCGGCGGCGGTGGGGAAGGTTTCGGTGTTGAGGGCTCGGTTGCGGGCGGAGGCGCCGTCGAGCAGCAATGCCAGTTGTTCGCCGAGTTGTTCGGGGTTGGTGGCGCCGGCTTCGCGGGCGGTTTCGGCCAGCCGGGCGGCGATGGCTCTCTTGTAGTCGTGCGCGCGTTGGCGCGCCGGGTGTTGCGGGTCGTTGATTTCGACGGATGCCGCGATGAAGGGGCACAGCGGTGTGACGTCGTCCTCGGTCGCGGTCATGGGGAGCTCGAAGGCCGCAAGGAGTCGTTCGCGCGGCGTGAGGTCGGTGCGGTCGAACACCTCGGGCATCACGTCGGGATCGAATCGGCGCAGATACTCGGCGACGAGGTCGTCCTTGCCGCTGAAGTGCTGGTAGGCCGTGCGCTTCGACACCTGCGCCGCCGCACAGAGCTGGTCCATGCCGGTCTGGTTGATGCCTTGCTCGCGGAACAGTTGTTGCGACGCGCTGAGGATGCGCTCGCGCGCGCCTCTGCCGCGGCGCCGGCCTTGCGGGCCCTTCTCCACCTCCGTCATGGCGCAAGCATAGCCTCGTTGGGTAACGCCCGGTGTACATAGCTTGCGCTCCCGCCGGCAATCCAGCTACCTTAAGCACACCAATCGGTGTACATAACCTTCGAACAACGGAGTGATCGTGGGCAAGCTCGATGGCAAGGTAGCGGTGATCACCGGCGGAACCAGCGGTTTGGCGCTGGCCGGCGCCAAGCTGTTCGTCGAGGAAGGCGCGCATGTCTTCATCTCGGGGCGGCGGCAGGAAGCGCTGGACGAAGCTGTCAAGCTGATCGGCGGGAACGTGACCGGGGTGCAGGGCGATTCGGCGGACCTGGCGGATCTGGACCGCTTGTTCGACACGGTCAAGCGGGAGAAGGGCGCGATCGACGTGTTGTGGGCCAGCGCCGGAACGGGTGCGCAGGCCAGGCTCGGCGAGATCACCGAGGAGCACTTCGACACCACGTTCGGGCTCAACGCGCGCGGCACGCTGTTCACGGTGCAGAAGGCGCTCCCACTGTTCAACGACGGGGGCTCGATCTTCATGACCGGGTCGAACGCGTCGGTCAAGGGCTATCCGGAGTGGAGCGTGTACGCGGCCAGCAAGGCCGTGCTGCAGGCCTACGCCCGGGTGTGGTTGTCCGAGTTGAAGGACCGGCGGATCCGGGTGAATGTGCTGATGCCCGGCCAGGTCGCCACGCCGATTCAGGCGGAGTTGTTCGACGAGGAGACGAAGCGGCAGTTCGAGTCCCTGATCCCGCGGGGAGAGATGGGCCGCCCCGACGAGATCGCGACGGTCGCGTTGTTCCTCGCCTCGGACGACTCGAGCTATGTGAACGGAGTGGAGCTGGCTGTCGACGGCGGTGTTGTAGCGGTCTGAGCGGCAGAAGCTGATCTGCGGCCGAGAAACGCCCTGACCAGCCTGCACCCACCCGTCGACCGTCACTCGGCGTGAGCAGGCTGGCTGGAAGGGTATTCCGGCCGATGAATATTGCTGTTCCGGGCAGATACCGGCGTGCTGGTGGGTTATGTCAGTGGGGTGTCAGGCGGGTGCCAGCGGTCTGGGGGATGGTGGGCCGTGGAGCAGGGAGGTTGGGGATGAGTGGGGTGCGGGCGGGTACGTGGCGGCGGGACCTCGTGGGGGCGGGGGACGACGCCGCGGTCGAGGTGCTGAGTATGGGGGCCGGGCCCGGGGTGGTGGTGATCCCGGGGAACAACCGGCGGGCGCACCACTACGAGACCCTGGCGCGTGGGCTCGCGGGAGCGCAGACGGTGCATGTGATCGAGCGCCGCGGCCGAGGGGCGAGTACCGAGCAGGGATCGTCGTACGGCGTGGAGACCGAGGTCGGCGATGTCGTCGCGGTGATGGAGCACACCGGTTCGCAGGTGGTGTTCGGGCACAGCTACGGCGGGTTGATCGCCTTGCACGTGGGGTTGCGCCGGCGGCTGGACGCGTTGATCGCGTACGAGCCGGGCGTCAGTCTCGACGGCTCGTTCGACGCCAGCTGGCTGGACACGTTCACCCAGCTGGTCGGGGACGGCAAGCAGGTCGCGGCGATGACGACGTTCCTGAAAGGCACGGATCTGCTGCCGTTCCACGCGGCTCCGTTGCTCTGGGCAATCTCCTTGCTGATGCTGCGCGGACCGGGCGGGCGCGAGACGCGGGACCTGATGCCGCTGACCCCGGCCGAGATCGGGGAGATCGTCCGTCTCGACTCCGACGGCAGCCGGTACGCCGGGATCGCCTCGCGGACCCTGCTGCTCGGTGGCGAGAGGTCGCCCGGGTACTTGACCGGTGTCCTCCCGCGACTCGAGGGGATCCTGCCGAATGCGGAGTACACGATTTTGCCTGGGCTCGATCACAACGCTCCGGACGAGAACGCGGCGGATACGGTCGCGCAGCAGATCCGGCAGTACCTCGTGCGTGGTGAACGGCACGGGTACGGCGTCGCGCACGACGTACCGTCCGTCGCGCAGGACGCACCGACCCGCAGCTGAGGTTGGCCCCGTCCTGGGCGCTTAGGTCGCGAGCAGGTACACGCTTTTTCCGATCAGCCAGAGCCCGACGGTGACCGCCACCGCGATCACCACCTGGTCCCGGTGCCCGCCCAGCCAGGCGTTCAGGGCGTCGAGCCGTCCCCTTGCGGATTCCTCCTTCAGGGTCACATAGGTCTGCATGGTCAGGTAGCTCGCCGAGGCGAGCAGGCAGAACAGGATCAGGGTGAGGATGGTCGACGTGTTCGACAGGTCCGCCGAGGCAACCGTGGTGACGCCGGCCGCGACCAGGGGCCACGGCTGGAGCAGGAAGCCGATTCCCATTGCCGCGAAGAAGCCGAGATCGTCGATCTTCGCCATCCAGCGAGGCGGCTGCGTCGGCCGGCCGCGGTGCGCCCGCGTTCGCCACGCGACGATCAACAGTGCGATGCCGAGCAGGATCTTGATGACCAACGTCGCCGTGGACGGTGTCGAGCCTGACGCGGGTGGCTTGCCACCCGTGAGGACGAGTGTCAGGACCACGAGTACGACCAGGGTGAGCAGCCAGCCCACAAGGAACCCGAGCCCTTTCCGGGTGCCCTGCCCGGCGCTGAGCAACAACAGGATGTACCCGCTCAGGGGGAGCGGTTCGAGCGTGATCGCCAGCCCGACGAGAATCAGGTCGAACGTCATGACTTCGCCATCCCGCGACGCCACGCCGGGCCGCCCATCTGCACCCACGGCTGGGACCGCCTCGGCACCTACGGTCCGTCACTGCCAAGGCGGCTGCATCACCCCGAGAGAATGAGGCGCCGAAGTCAACGGGGTGAGTCAGCGCAGGCCGCGGAACGTTCGTTGCAGGTCGTCGGTCCACTCGGCCGGGAGCTCCCACGGGATGAAGTGGCCGCCGTTCGGGTGGGCGGTGATGTTGACGTGGTTGTACCAAGACGCGCGATCGCTCGCGAGGAAGTTCTGCACGCGTTCCTCGGGTGTGCTGACGCCCGGTGGGTTCTCGTACCCGACGAAGGTGATGCCGGTCGGGGCCTCGATCGCGGGCGTGCGGTCGTGCGACGGCGTCCAGGGGTAGCGGTTGTTGTTCGCGTAGGTGCGGATCGAGGTGTCGATCGCGTCGCCGGCCCAGTAGATCGTGGCGTGCGTGAGCAGATCGTCGTCGGTGAACGCTTTGTCGCCTTCCGACCACTTCTGCCAGCGCTCGAGGATCCACGCGAGCATGCCGGCCGGCGAGTCGGCGAGGCCGAAGCCGAGCGTGCTCGGGTCCAGGACGTGGGTGGCCAGGTGCGCGGCGAACCGGCGGTCCATCTCGATGATCCGGGCGTGGAGCTCCGGCGGCAGCCCTTCCGGAATCGGGCGCCCGCCGCTGAAGTCCCAGCCGCGATCGCCGGTGAAGAACGAGAGCTTCAGCGCCGAACCGATGTGGATCCCGTAGAGCTCATCGGCGTACTTGTGGCCGAGCTGCCCAGTCACCAGCGCGCCGACGTCACACCCGGCGGCGGCGTACTTCGGGAACCCGAGGACACCCGTCATGAGTTCGTGCCAGACGTCGGCGATCTTCCAGAAGTTCATGTCCGGCCGGGTCGGCGTCGAGAACCCGAACCCAGGCAGCGACGGGACGATGACGTCGAACGCGTCGGCCGGATCGCCGCCGTACGCCGCGGGATCGGCGAGCCGGTCGATCACCTTCGACCAATGCCAGAACGTCCACGGCCAACCGTGACTCAGGATCAACGGGATCGGCCGCGGGCCGACGCCGGCCTTGCGCAGGAAGTGCACGGGTACGCCGTCCACGTCGACCCGGTAGTGCTCGTAGGCGTTGATCGCGCGTTCGGCGGCGCGCCAGTCGAAGCCGTCGGCCCAGTATTCGACGAGCGGTTGCAGCTCGGAACGGCGTACCCCGTAGAAGCCGTCGTCGTTGCCCGCGTCGCGCGGCCACTTGGTCGCGCGCAGGCGGCGACGGAGGTCGTCGAGGACGTCGTCGGGTACGTGGACGGGGGTCGGGGTGAGCGGCGGGGTCATGGTGTCTCCTCGGCGAGCTCGGTGAGGCGATGGAGTACGTCGACCGAACCCGCGAGGACGGCCAGTTCCTCTGGGGTGAGCTGGTCGACGAGGCGGGTCAGTTTGGCGACGCGGTTCGCGTGCCGGGACCGGACGATCTGACGGCCCGCCCGGGTCAGCGAGATCAGGCTGGCGCGGCCGTCGGCCGGGTCGGGGCGGCGTTGCAGCAGACCGTCCTGCTCGAGCTTCGCGACCAGGCTGGTCAGCGCGGGCTGTTTGAGCTGCTCGGTCGGCAGCAGGTCGGTGAGGCGCAGCGGTCCGCGGCGGTCGAGCGTGTGCAGCACCGACAGCGTGGAGAAGTTGAACTTCCGCACGGACGGGAGCCGGATGAAGATCGTGTTGAAGTCCTCGATGACGGTGGTCAGCCGATCGACGTCCAGGTCGGTCATGGGCGCGACTATATCAATTTTCGATGTATCTCTGCGCGCGAGTTTTCGCGATCGGGGCGCGGCCCGGGGTCAGCTGCCTGCGGTCAGCTGCTCAGGGTGACGCCGGAGACGGCGAACGTCGTGCTGCCGGACTTGAACGTGAGAGCGGCTGCGGTCGCGCTGTCCGGCAGATGACCCTTGAACGTGATCGAACCGTGCTCGGTACCGCCGGCGGCGACCTTGCCCGGCCACGCGCTCTTGCCGGTGTCCGCGCGCAGAGCGGTGCCGTCGGCCGCCGTGAACGTCGTACCGTCGAGCGGGATCGTGAACGGCTCCTTGCCGGCGTTCCGGATCGCGACCTCGACGCGGGTGAAATGACTTGTGTACGTGACGTTCTCGACGGTCATCGTGATCCCGGATCCGGTCTTGGCGACGGGCTGGATCAGCCGGTCCGCACCGGACTCGTTGCCGGACAGGTAGCCCGCGACGTACTTCGTGCCCGCGGTCACCGCGAACCCGCCGACGCCGACACCGACCAGCACCACCGCGATCGCGATCAGGACCGACACGTCGAACCGCCCCGGTCGCTCGTCCTTCGGCGCGGCCGCGTCGAGCAGCGCGAGCACCATCGCCACCACGAGTGCGATGCCCGGCGGCACCAGCCAGCGCAGCGCACCACTCGGTCCGTCGGAGAAGAACGTGACGATCAGGTTCACGGCCAGGCCGAGCACAATCACACCACCGGCCGCAATCAACACCCGCGGCAGCCGCACCGTCCCCACAGCGTCGCCGTCACCGAACTCGGCGACCCGCCGGTCAGCGCTGAGTCGACGCTGATCCGCGCCACTCCCGCGCTGGTCGGCGCTGGGCCCGCGCTGGTCTGTGCCGGGTTGGCGTGGGTCTGCGCCTTGCGGGTACTGGACCGCGGCGTATGCGTACTGGTCCGCGCCGGGCTGACCCTGGCCTTCCTGAGAGCGCCGATCCGCTGACCGCCGATCGCCACCAGAGGAGCGGCGGTCATTACCAGCACGCCGATCCGCGCCCCGGCGATCCATGCCGCTGGAGTCGGGCCAACTGTCCGACTGGTTCCAGTTCGGCTCCGAGTGCTCGATCTGACCCGAAACATCCCACGGCGACCGCGCGGGCTCCGGGTGGTCCGCCGACGGGTAAGCCGCCCAGGTCTCCCCGTCCCGCACATCCTCGAACCCCGGCACAACCCCAGCAGCCCCGAACTGACGCTCACCCTCAGCCGAACGCCCAGACTCCCGCCCACGCCCCGACTCCCCGACAACCCCATCGCCACCAACGAATCCGCCGTCCCCAGCAGGCTCGTCGTTCCCCGGGTACGCGTCGTTCCCCGCGTGCGCTTCCTTCCCCGGGTACGGGTCGTTCGGCGGGTACGAGTCGTTCCCCGCGTGCGCTTCGTTCCCCGGGTACGCACCATCGCCGACGTACGCCGAGTCCACGCCGTCCCCGTCGTTGCCTGGATACGACGTGCCCGCAGCATCCCCGTCCCGCCTGGCGAACGGCGAGCCTGCAGCATCCCCGTCCCGGCGCGCGAACGGCGAGCCCGCCGGGCTCGCGTCGCCTCCGGGGTACGGCGAGTCCGCGGGACCCCCGCCGGCGCCGGCGTGCGGCGCATTCGAGGAGTCCGCGTCCTGCCCTGGGAACGGCGTGTTCACCGGGTCCGAGTCGCCTGCGGAGTACGGCGAATTCCCGGCGTCCGCATCCTGCCTGGGGAACTGCGAGTTCGCAGGGTCCGTGCCCGCTCCGGGGTACGGCGTGTTCGCGGGATCCGTGTCGCGACTTGCGAATGGTGAATTCGCGGGGTCTGTGTCGGGCCCGGGGTGCGGCGTGTTTGCGGGATCTGCGTCGCGCGCTGGGAACGGCGTATTTGCCGGGTATTCAGCGCCTCCGGCGTGGGCGTCGTTCCCTGGCCGCGAGTCGGGGGCGTACAGGTCGCGATCGTCCGGTGCCGAGTCGTCGGCGTACGCGCTGTTCGCGGACTGTGCTGCGGCCCTCGGGTCCGTTTCGGGGCCGGTGTATGCCGCGTCCGCACTCGGAGATGGAGGTCCGGCGTACGGGGCATTCGCCGGGTGTGGCGAGTTGCCCGCGCCTGCGTGTGGGTCGGCGTACTGGTTGTCGCCTGGCTGGTCTTCGGCTGGCGGGTACTGGTTGGCGTCGTACCCCACCGGTGCCGCGGCGCGGTTGGCGGGAGGGTCGATGCTGAAATCGGCGAACGGACTGGGTTCAGCGGGGTCGTCTGCGGCGGGACCGGGCGGTGTGGATGCGTTGCTCGCCGGTGCATTGCCGGTGAATCCGGAAGGCGGCTGCGCGAAGGCGCTGTCTGCGAACGGACGGTCTGCTGGTGGATCTCCGGCAACCTGACCGTCGGCGAACGGCGTGCTCGCGGCACCCTCGTCCTCTGCAAACTGACCTGGCGCAAACTGACCCGGCGCCGACTGATCGGGCGCGGGTTGACCGGGCGTCGGGTCGGCTGGGGGCGGGGTGGGCTCGGGCTGAGCGAATGACGGCTCGGCGGCCGGTGGTGCCGGAGGCGCGGCGGGTGCGGGTTGAGCTGGCTCGGGCACGGGGTGGCCTGGCGCGGACGCCGGGGTGGGCATCGGGCCGGAGGCCTGGTGGGGCGCTGGGGTGGTGTCCGGGGTGGTGGATTTGTGGAAGGTGAGGACTGAGCGGCCGATGTGGATTCGGTCGCCGGTGCTCAGGGGAGTTGGTCCGGTGAGGCGGCGGCCGTTGAGGCCGGTGCCGTTGCGGGACTCGTCGTGCAGGGTCCAGGTGCTCGGGTCGTCGCGGGTGAGGCGCGCGTGGATCCGCGAGATCTGGTCGTCGGCCGGGAGCCGGATGTCGGCGTTGGAGGCGCGGCCGATGGTGAACGTGTCGGTTCCGGGCGGTAGCGTCCACTGCTGCTCACCGAGTGACAGCACGAATTCGGTTTCCACTCACACCCCAGCCGGCGTCATCTCGATCGCGATCCGTCGCGCCACGGTCGGGGCGTCGTCGCCCCCGCGGCTGCCAACTCGTCTGCGCGATTCTGCCATCCACATCCGCCCCAGGCCACCAGCAGGTGCCTGACTCCGCAACAGAATATCGGTACCCACGGGGCCCGGTTCGTGATGAATCTCAGGATCCGGAAGGGTTTGTCAGCTCTTGGTAGTGATGACAACGCGGTCAGTTGTCATCAGGGTGCCAACGGCACGACAGCGCCTTGTTCGGGTGTGACGGCGGGCATAGTGTCCAGCCGCGCGATTCATCGGGGACGGATGGAAAAGGGGGCTTCCGCAGCAGATCCGATGGACAGGCCGGAGGTCCCAGGCGAAGTGGTGCACCGCCTGCAGTCCGGCCGAGGCGCGACCCGCCCAAGCACCCGATGAACGAGCGAAGCGAGTTCATCATTCAGTACATCGCGAAGGGACCAACACCAATGGTCTTGTTTCAGCGTTCTCGAAAGCCTGCCGTCGTTCTCGGGGTAACCAGCCTCGCGGCGGCAGCACTCGCCGGACTCGGTACGTCGGCCGCCGGCGCGGCCACCGCCGCGCAGAGTGCGGCACCGCCGCCCCGGCCCTCGCAGGCGCAGTCGAAGGCGTTCGCCGCCGGCTCAGCGTCCTCGCTCGTGGCTGGCCGGCCGAGCGCCCTGCACGCCTCGAAGGAGGACAAGTTCACCGCGAAGCCGGTGATCTCGGAGCAGTCCGGGCTGCAGTACGTCCCGTACGAGCGCTCGTACAAGGGGCTTCCGGTGGTCGGCGGTGACTTCGTCGTCGTCACCGACTCCAAGGGGGCTGTGAAGTACACGTCGGTTGCCCAGAGCACCGCCGTACCGGAGCTGTCGACGACCGCCAAGGTGACGGCCGGCGCCGCGCAGAAGACCGCGAACAAGCAGCTGAAGCGGGTCGACTCGTCGACCACGCCGACGCTGTCGGTCTACGCCCTGGACGGTACGCCGAAGCTCGCCTGGCAATCCCGGGTGAGTGGCAGCAACGGCCACGATCCGTCGAGCCTGTCGGTGTACGTCGACGCGCAGAGCGGCAAGGTGCTCGGTACCAAGGAACACGTGATGGCCGGCAACGGTACGGCGGCGTACAGCGGCCCGAGCCCGGTGCACCTGGACACCACGCTGTCCGGCAGCACGTACTCGATGAAGGACCCGAACACCACCAACCAGTCCTGCCAGGACGCGGCGAACAACACCACGTTCTCCGGTCCGGACGACAACTGGGGCAACGGCAACGCGACCAGCAAGGAGACCGGCTGCGTCGACGCCCTGTTCACCGCTCAGACCGAGCGGCACATGCTGACCGACTGGCTCGGCCGGAACGGCTTCGACGGTAACGGCGGCGGCTGGCCGATCCGCGTCGGCCTGAACGACGAGAACGCGTACTACGACGGCACGCAGGTGCAGGTCGGTCACAACACGGCCAACCAGTGGATCGGCTCGATGGACGTCGTGGGTCACGAGCTCGGCCATGGCGTCGACGACCACACGCCGGGCGGTATCTCCGGCAGCGGCACCCAGGAGTTCGTCGCCGACACGTTCGGCGCGGCCACCGAGTGGTACAGCAACCAGTCGTCGGCGTACGACCCGCCGGACTTCCTCGTGGGTGAAGAGATCAACCTGGTCGGCAGCGGCCCGATCCGCAACATGTACGACCCGTCGCAGGTCGGCGACCCGAACTGCTACTCGAGCTCGATCCCGGGCTCCGAGGTGCACGCCGCGGCCGGTCCGGGCGACCACTGGTTCGTGCTGCTCTCGCAGGGCAGCGGTGGCAACCCCAACGTGCCGACCTGCAACAGCTCGACGGTCACCGGTCTGGGCATCCAGAAGGCGATGCGGATCATGTACAACGCGATGCTGATGAAGACCAGCAGCAGCTCGTACCTGAAGTACCGGACCTGGACCCTGACCGCTGCGAAGAACCTGTACCCGGGCAGCTGCACCGAGTTCAACACGGTCAAGGCCGCGTGGGACGCGGTCAGCGTTCCGGCGCAGTCGGGTGACCCGACGTGCAGCACCAGCGGTGGCGTCACGGTCAGCAACCCCGGCAACAAGACCGGCACCGTCGGTACGGCGATCGGCTCGTTCACGCTGACGGCCACCGGCGGCACCGCGCCGTACACCTGGTCCGCGACCGGACTGCCGGCCGGCATCACCCTCGGCTCGTCCACCGGCACCGTGTCCGGTACTCCGACCGCGAGCGGCACCTTTAACGTCACCGCGACGGCGACCGCGAGTGCCGGCGGCTCGGGCAGCACGTCGTTCACCTTCACCATCAGCGGCGGCACCGGCAGCTGCTCCGGCCAGAAGCTCGGCAACCCGGGCTTCGAGACCGGTACGGCGGCACCGTGGTCGGCGTCGACCGGGGTGATCGACAACACCGCCTCCCAGCCCGCGCACGGCGGCACCTGGAAGGCGTGGCTGGACGGTTACGGCCAGACCCACACCGACACGCTGAGCCAGTCGGTCACGATCCCGGCCGGTTGCTCGGCGACGCTGTCCTTCTACCTGCACGTCGATTCTGCGGAGACCACCACGACGACGCAGTACGACAAGCTCACGGTGAAGGCCGGCTCGACCACGCTGGCGACGTACTCGAACCTGAACAAGGCGAGCGGATACTCGCTCAAGTCGTTCAACCTCTCGTCGTTCGCCGGCCAGACGGTGTCGATCAGCTTCTCCGGCACCGAGGACGTATCCCTGCAGACCTCGTTCGTCATCGACGACACGGGTCTCAACCTGAGCTGACCAGCTCCTGAAACGACCCGGGGGGGGGGGGCGCCCCGGCCCGCCCCCCCCGCGGCGGCCCGGGGGTCGAGCGTGAGCGAGCCGCGCGCGGGCGCG
>NZ_JBSHBJ010000003.1:98692-122959 GCF_053611945.1 Kribbella sp. NPDC054772
AACCACCCCATCCCCAATAACCCCCAAGAACCGAACCACCCCCCCCCCGCCCCCCCCCAACCCCCCCCGGCCGCCCCCCCCCCCGGCTCATGTGGTCAAGCGAGCGTCAGCCGAGTGTCATGCGGGGCTCGCCGTTCACCAGACCGGTGCCGGCGATCGTGCAGGTGCCGCCGCGGTTCTGCGTGTAGGTCTGGCGGACGCAGGAGCGGAGCGCCAGCTGGGCCCAGTAGTTCGGGTGCAGGGACTCCTGGATGAAGTAGTTCGAACCAACTGTGGTCACGGTGCGGATTTGGTTGATCCACTCGGTCCGGTCGACCGCCGTGGGTTGTGTCCACGAGCTGAGGCCGACTTCTTCGTACAGGCCGACGGTCTTCTCGCAGAGCCGGCGGCCGTTGAAGGCGGACTGCAGTTCGAGCAGCCGCGCGTTGGCGAGACCCGACTGACCGATCGCATCCCGCACCGTGTTGTTGATGGTCACGAGCGCGGTCGCGTTCGCCCAGTCGGCGTCGGCGTTCCAGAACCCGCAGCCGCCGGTGCTCTGCCGGGTGTAACCGCTCTGCCCGTACCGGAACCCGCTGGCGGCCGGGATCGGTGACGGGTACGTCTGGACGACGAGATTCCAGGACGTGTCGCCGTACCCGGCGTTGCGCATCGCGGTGCGGACATTCTGGAAAGCGGTCGCGATCTTGCCGCGGACCGTGCTGATGTTCGCGGCGGTGAAGTTGGCGACGACCGACGAATCGTCGCGGCAGTAGTCGGGGTTCCAGGACGGCGACAGCAGGAAGTCTTGCACGCACTGGGTCACGATCGACGCGAAGTTGAAGTCGTTGCCGCCGATCGAGACCACGACCTGCTTCACGTTGTGACTCGTCGCGAACTGCTGCAGCATCTTCGCCTGGCCGAGATGGCCGGCGCCGTCGTCGTAGAAGTCGATGCCCGGCTTGAAGTAGTCGCCGGTACTGGTCGTGGTGCGCGCGCCGGAGCAGGCGAGGTTCAGCCCGCCGACCCCGCCGCCGATGTACGCCTCGGCGGACTGGCTGCGGTGGCAGCGCGGGATCTGCTCGGCGGTGTGGCCCGCGTTGTCGTGGTAGGCGTGCGCACCGAGCGCGTCGGCCGGTGCCTCGGAGTCGTTCGAGCTGCCGGCCCACCGACCGGCCTCGCCCGAGATGTAGGAGTCCCCGACCGTGACGACGTACGGCGTTCCCGAACCGGGACCGTCGGCCTGGGCCGGGGGAGCGACCAGGCCGAGGCTGGTCAGGGAGAGTAGAAGGATTGCTGCGGACACTCGACGACTTCTCGGAGTTCTCACCGGAAGGCCTCTCTCGCCGGAGTTCGGTGACCGTCAGGACCCCCCACCCGATCACCGTCGCGAGCAATGTACTTCCGGGTAACCACTCTCAGATAGACCCAGCGTGCTGACACGTTTGCGCCCTGTCACCGCCGTGTCATGTGCAGATCAGCTTCCGGGAAGCTTCAGCTCCTCCGGGTAGCGCTCGCCCCACCACGCCCGCCAGCGCGCCTCGAGCTCGCCGCGATCGGTCTCGCCGTACAGCGACAGGATCGCCATCGTCGCCCCGTCCGGCTTCTGTTCGCCGGGCGGGATGTGACTCAGCACCAGCAACCCGTTGCCCCAGGCATCGACCGTGAGCCCGACCTGGTGCTCGGAGGTGTACCAGATCTCGCCCTTCGCCGCCTGACCGACGAGGTCCAGCTCGTACGCCGCACCGGCCGGCTGCCCCGCGACTCCGAGCTCGGTGATCGGCGAGACGGCGCCCGTACCGGAGAAGAACAGCGTGTGCCGAGGCTCGCCGGAGTGGCGTTCGACGGCGAACCGCAGCTGGTTGAGGAAGGTGATCCAGCCCTCGGTCACGTCGTCGTAGTACGCGTCCCAGTCCGGATCCGCGCCCTTCGGTGCCCTCGTCAGCGTGACCCGGGACCCGCCCTCGACCGCCTCGACGGCGAACTCGTCACCGTTTCCGAGTCTCAGCGTCGTACCGTCCTCGACCGCCTGCGTGAAGTAGATCAGGTCGATCTCTTCGTTGAGCCCGCCCTCGGGGCCCTCGTACTCCCAGCCGTGCCAGTGCCGGATCTTCTCCTTGTTCCGCAGGGCATCCCACACCGCCGCTACCGGAGCGGCAACCGTCACCACGATCTTCATGACTCTCCTTCGGTACGGCGGGGCGCTGGGTGACCGCCCGCGATCAGTCGGTAGGGCCGCCCGCCCGCACTGTCGAATTCCTCGACCACCCGTTGCACCGCCGCGGTCAACGCATCGGTGAACCGGTGCACGTCACCCGGCTCCGCGAACCGCACCTCGGTCTCCAGTGTGAACGTCAGCAGCCGCTTCCCGTCTGCGTCGGCAGCGCTCTGCATCCGGGCGACGTCCCGCACCGTTCCCGCGGCGACGTCCACTAGATGCTCGGCGGCGTACTGGTCCTGGATCTCGGTGAACGCCTGACCCATCACCGCCGGATCGACCACCAAGGCGGCCGACGCGCGCAGGATCCGTTCGGTGAACCCGCGCCGCTGCCGCTCCTCGACGAGCTCGACCAGGCCGGCCTTCTCCAAGGCGCGCAGGTGGTAGTTGACCCGCTGCCGTGGCATCTCGAGCGCGGCCGCGAGCTGGGTCGCCGACGCCGGCTCCCGGAGCAGCTCGAGCAACCGCCGCCGGATCGGCGACAGCGCCAGCCGCACCTTCTCCGGCTCGTCCACGTAGCGCAACATGCCTTCACTGTGCACTTGACAGAAAAAGTTGTCAATTGGCAATGGCGGATCCCCAGGCCATCACAATCGGCGATCCCCACCGCCTCCCCGCGGGGCGACGGCGGCGCACCGGGAATGTGATGGCCTGGGCGTCCGGGGTCGGGCAGCATGGGTGCGTGGCAGTCCAGGGTCCGCAGTTGCCGGTGGGTACGCAGGTGGTGATCCGGGTCGCGGCGCCGGACGACCAAGGCGGTACGGGGCAGCGCGGGGCGACCGGCCGGGTCGCCGGCATCACTCCTGACGGGCGCTACACGGTCCGGCTCGTCGACGGGCGGGAGACGGTTGCCCAGCGCGATCAGTTGAGCTTGCGGACGGCGTACCAGGACGAAGCGGTCGAGCTGGATCAGCCCGACGGGGATCGCCTGGTGCGCGAGCACACGATCTACGCCGCGGTGGTCGGCTCCCGCGCCTTCGGTCTCGACACGGATCAGTCGGACACCGACACGCGCGGCGTGTACGTCGCCCCGACCGAGGCGTTCTGGTCGCTCGCGAAGCCGCCGACCCATGTGGACGGACCGGAGCCCGAGTGGTTCTCGTGGGAGGTCGAGCGGTTCTGCGAACTCGCGCTCAAGTCCAACCCGAACCTGCTCGAGGTCCTGCACTCGCCGCTCGTCGTCCGGCAGACCCCGCTGGGTGCGGAGCTGGTCGCCCTCCGCCGATCGTTCCTGTCGCAACTCGCGTACCAGACCTACTCCGGCTACGTGCTGAGCCAGTTCAAGAAGCTCGAGACCGACTTCCGCCGGGACGGTTCGCCGAAGTGGAAGCACGTGATGCACCTGATCCGGCTGCTGCTCTCGGCACGCGAACTGTTGCTCGAAGCAACTCTCGTCGTCGATGTCGGTCCGTATCGAGAGCGGCTGCTCGCGGTGAAACGCGGCGAGCTGCCGTGGGACGAGGTAGAACGCTGGCGCCTGAAGCTGCACGAAGACCTCGACGACGCGCTGCGACGCACGGTCCTCCCGGCAACTCCAGACGTCACCAGAGTCGACGCCTGGCTGCGCTCGGTCCGGAAGCGAAGTTCTCTGAGCTGACGGCGCTGCTGTACACGCTCAGGCGCTGATTGGGCTCTTTTCCTTCGTTGTAGAGAGCTCTAGGGTACTTACTTAACTTCGTGAAGCATTGACAACGCGGCTGGCGGGGTAAATAGTTCCGTCCTGAAATCAATCAGAAAGCAGAGTGAATCAACAGTGTCGAACATCGAGATTCTGCAGCTCCGGGCCGGTGAGGTCAGCCTGGTGCTGGACTGTTCCGGTCCGGCCCTTCCGTCCGTCCTGCACTGGGGTGCGGATCTGGGCGAGCTGACCGAGAACGCTCTGCTCGAACTGCGGCGTGGCGCCGGCGCGGTCCAGGACGGCAACGGCCTGGACGACAACCGCCCGATCGCGATCGTGCCCGAGTACTCGGCCGGCTGGTTCGGCCTCCCCGGCCTGAGCGGTCACCGCGACGGGCAGGACTTCTCCGCGAGCTTCCGGCTGACCGGCGTGGTGCAGACCGGCAACACGGTGACCGCCGTAGGTGCGGACGAGGCAGCCGGCCTCGCGATCCAGCTCACCATCGAGCTCACCGACTCGGGCCTCGTGAAAGCGAAGGCGGACCTGACCAACACGGGCGCCACGCCGTACACCGTCGACGGGCTGCTGCTCGCGCTGCCGGTGCCGACCGAGGCGACCGAACTCCTCGACATGACCGGCCGCCACATCGGCGAGCGGCACGCGCAGCGGCACGCGTTCACCCAGGGCGCGCACATCCGCGACAACCGCCGCGGCCGCACCGGCGCGGACGCGACCCTGCTGCTGCTCGCCGGTACGCCGGGCTTCGGCTTCCGCACCGGTGAGGTCTGGGGCGTGCACACCGCCTGGAGCGGCAACCACCGCTCGTACGCCGAACGCGGCATGAGCGGGTACGGCGTGATCGGTGGCGGCGAGCTGCTGCTCCCCGGCGAAGGCCGCATCCAGCCGGACGGCACCTACAGCACCCCGTGGATCTACGGCTCGTACGGCGCCGGCCTCGACGAGGTCTCGCACCGGTTCCACGACTACCTGCGGGCCCGTCCGAACCACCCGAAGACCGAGCGTCCTGTCGTACTGAACACCTGGGAGGCCGTGTACTTCAACCTCGACCTGGACAAGCTGAAGTCCCTCGCCGACGCAGCCGCCGAGGTCGGGGCCGAGCGGTTCGTGCTGGACGACGGCTGGTTCCGCGGCCGGCGGAACGACCGCGCCGGGCTCGGGGACTGGTACGTCGACGAGGGGATCTGGCCGAAGGGTCTGCACCCGCTCGTCGACCACGTGAAGAGCCTCGGCCTGCAGTTCGGGCTCTGGGTCGAGCCGGAGATGGTGAACCCCGACTCCGACCTCGCCCGCGAGCACCCGGACTGGATCCTCGCGACCGGCGACCGGCTGCCGCCGACCGCGCGGCACCAGCACGGCCTGAACCTCGGCATTCCGGCCGCCTACGACTACATCCTCGAGCGGCTGGACAGCATCCTCGGCGAGTACGACATCGCCTACCTGAAGTGGGACCACAACCGCGACTTCGTTGACGGCGGCAACCAACAGACGGGTACTGCGGGTATTCACGAGCAGACCGTGGCGGTGTACCGGCTGATCGACGAGCTGAAGCGCCGGCACCCGGGCCTGGAGATCGAGTCCTGCTCGTCCGGTGGCGCTCGCGTCGACCTCGGCATCCTGGAGCGCACCGACCGGATCTGGGGCAGCGACAGCAACGACGCGCTGGAGCGGCAGACCATCCAGCGGTACACCCAGCTGCTGCTCCCGCCGGAGCTGATCGGTTGCCACATCGGCCCGCCGCGCGCACACACCACCGGACGTACGCAGACTCTGTCGTTCCGTGCGATCACCGCGCTGTTCGGCCACTTCGGTATCGAGTGGGACATCGCGTCCGCGAGCGCCGAGGAGCGCGCGGAACTGGCCGGCTGGGTCGCGCTGCACAAGGAACTGCGGCCGCTGCTGCACACCGGTCAGGTGGTCCGCGCCGACCGCGGTCCCGAGGACGTACTGGTGCACGGCGTCGTTGCCCAGGACGGTGCGCGTGGCGTGTTCGGCGTCGTACAGGTCAAGCAGTCGGTGACGTCGGCGGTGGGCCGGGTGCGGCTGCCCGGACTCGACCCGCGACGGACGTACCGCATCAGCAAGGTCACGACACCCGGACCGGAGTCGCGGTCGACGGCCTGGTCGGCGGACGGTGGAAGCGTGGAACTGAACGGTGCCGCCCTCGCCTCCGTCGGTGTGCTGATGCCCGCGCAGTGGCCCGAGAGCGCGATCTTGCTGGACGTGACAGCGGTCGGGTAAGCCCGCCCAGCCGCGAGACAACAGAAGGAGATCCCCCGTGACTGCCACCACCAACGCACCACCCGACACCGATCGAAGTCACGGGGGGCAGGTTGCGCCGCCGGGGCGGCGACGCAGCCTGGGAGACCTCAAGGTCGCGATGATTTTCCTCGCCCCGGCCACGCTCGGTTTCGTCGTGTTCTACATCTGGCCGACGCTGCGTGGCGCCTACCTGAGCTTCACCGAGTACAGCCTGCTCTCGGCGCCCAAGTTCAACGGGCTGGCCAACTACGAGCGGATGGTCCACGACAGCTTCTTCTGGAACGCGCTCGGCGTCACGGTCGAGTACGTCGTGCTCAACATCGGCCTGCAGACCGTGCTGGCGGTCGGGATCGCGATGCTGATGTACCGGCTGACCAAGTCGATCACGGTCCGGGCCATCATCCTCGCGCCGTACCTGGTCGCGAACGTCGTCGTCGCGCTGGTCTGGTACTGGATGCTGGACGTGCAGGTCGGCGTCGTGAACACGTTCCTCGGCTGGGTCGGGATCGACCCGATCGCGTTCTTCGGGGACTCGCACTGGGCGATCCCGACGGTCGCGGGGATCAACGTCTGGCGGCACATGGGGTACACCGCGCTTCTGGTCTTCGCGGGACTCCAGACGATCCCGTCGTACGTCTACGAGGCGGCCGAGGTGGACGGGTCGACCGAGTGGAAGACGTTCTGGCGGATCACGCTGCCGCTGCTGCGGCCCGTTCTGGTGATGGTCCTGGTGGTCACCATGATCGGGTCGTTCCAGATCTTCGACACGGTCGCGGTGACCACGCAAGGCGGTCCGATCAACGCCACCCGGGTCATCTACTACTACATCTACGAGCGCGCGTTCACCCGGTTCGACTTCGGGTACGCGTCCGCGATGGCGCTGGTGCTGTTCGCGATCCTCGCAGTCGTGTCGCTGCTCCAGCTGCGGCTGCTGCGGGCGAAGGAGAGTGATCTGGCATGAGGCGCCAAGTGAGTGTCGGGCGCACCGTCGCCTGGATCCTGCTGTTCGTCCTGCTGATCGTGACGCTCTTCCCGTTCTACTGGATGCTGCGTACGGCGTTCTCGGACAACACCCAACTACCCGGTCACCCGAACTCGCTGCTGCCGGTGGAGACCACGCTCGGCGCGTTCAAGCGGGTGCTCGGACTGGCGTCGATCGAGGAGGCGCAAGCTCAGGGCGGCTCCGGCGCAGCGGTCAACTTCTGGCTGTACCTGCGGAACTCGTTGGTGGTGGCAACGGTCACGACCGTGTGCCAGGTGTTCTTCAGCGCGATGGCGGCGTACGCGTTCGCCCGGCTGCGCTGGCCCGGGCGGGACAAGGTGTTCGCGCTGTTCCTGGCCGCGCTGATGGTGCCGCCGATCTTCACCACGCTGCCGAATTTCGTGCTGATCAAGAACCTCGGGCTGCTGAACAGCTTCGCCGGCATCATCCTGCCGGGCGCGTTCATGACGCCGTTCGCGATCTTCTTCCTGCGGCAGTTCTTCCTCGGCATCAACCGGGAGTTGGAGGAGGCGGCGATGATCGACGGTGCCGGGCACCGGCGGATCTTCTTCGGGCTGATCATCCCGATGAGCGCGGCGCCCATCGCGACGCTGGCGATCCTGACCTACATCAACTCCTGGAACGACTACTTCTGGCCGTTGCTGGTCGGTCAGCAGGAGAACGTCCGGGTGCTCACGGTCGCGCTGGGCGTGTTCCGGTCGCAGACACCGCAGGGTGGTCCCGACTGGGCCGGCCTGATGGCGGCGACGCTGATCGCAGCGCTGCCGATGATCATCCTGTTCCTGGCCTTCGCCAAAAAGATCACGAACTCCATCGGCTTCTCGGGGATCAAATGATGCTCTCACGAAGGACCCTGCTGAAGGCAGGCTTGGCGAGTCTCGCCGTACCGGCTGTTGCCGCCTGCAACAACGGCGCCACGGCCCGGGGCGAGGGCGAGATCATCTACTGGCTGTGGGACTCGGCCCAGCTGCCGATGTACACCGAGTGCGCGAAACTGTTCCACGAACAGAATCCGCAGTACACGGTGAAGATCGAGCAGTACGGGTGGAACGACTACTGGTCGAAGCTGGTGACCGGCTTCATCTCCGACACGGCGCCGGACGTGTTCACCGGGCACTCCTCGAAGTACCCGCTGTTCGCCGCCAAGGGGCAGGTGCTGCCGATCGACGACTTCGTCTCCCGGGACAACGTCGACCTGGGCATCTACCAGAAGGGGCTCGCGGACCGCTGGATCGGTGCCGACGGCAAGCGATACGGCCTGCCGAAGGACTTCGACACCGAGGTCTACTTCTACAACAGCGCACTCACCGATGCGGCCGGGATCAGTACCGAGCAGCTGAACGCGATGACCTGGAACCCCAAGGACGGCGGCACGTTCGAGCAGATCGTGCGGCGGCTCACGGTCGACTCCAAGGGGCGTCGCGGCGACCAGCCGGGGTTCGACAAGGGCAAGGTCAAGGTGTACGGGCTCGGGTACGCCGACGCCGGTGGTGGCGACGGCCAGACCAGTTGGAGCTGGTACGCCGCCTCCAACGGCTGGAAGTACTCGCAGGGTGAGCCGTGGGGGACGAAGTTCTTCTACGGCGACCCGAAGTTCACCGAGACGATCGGGTGGTGGCGGGGCCTGATCACGAAGGGGTACATGCCGACGTACGCGCAGGCGAAGTCCGGCGTGGACGTGACCACCTCGTACGGCGCGGGCAAGTACGCGATCACGCCGAACGGATCCTGGATGCTCGGCACGTACGGCGAGCTGAAGCAGGTGAAGACGAAGCTCGCGCGGCTCCCGATCGGCCCGGTGGGGAAGCGGATGTCGATGATGAACGGGCTCGCGGACACGATCTGGGCCGGGACCAAACGCCGGGACGCGTCGTGGGCGTGGGTGAAGTTCCTCGGTTCGCAGGCCGCGCAGGACATCGTCGCCAAGGCCGGGGTGGTGTTCCCGGCGGTGGCCGCGAGCATGCCGGCCGCGAAGGCGGCGTTCGCGAAGAGCGGGTGGGACGTCACGCCGTTCCTGGAACCGGTCGAGGCGGGTGACGTGTTCCCGTATCCGGCGAACCCGAACGCGGCGGACGTGACCGCGGTGATGACGCCGGCGATGGACGCGGTGCTGTCGTTCGAGGCCGAACCGGCGTCGCTGGCGAAGGCCAACGACGACGTGAACCAGATCCTCTCGGTGAACAGCTGAGGGAACAGCTGAGGGAACAGCTAAGGGAACAGCTAAGGGTTGACCCTGGGCGCGACTACGCCCGGGGGAGTACGCCGTACTGCGTCCAGCGGTGCAGCGTGCTCCTCCGGGGGTAGCGCAGGTGCCGCCGCTCAGGCGACGCGGTGAAAGAGGTTGAAAGACACGCTTGGTGCCATCGGAAGTACGACGAGCACCGAGGAGTGTCATGAGCGAGGAGAGGCCGGGCGGATCGATCCGTATCGGCGACAGCGAGCGTGAGGACGCGGTCAAGCGTCTGGGCGAGCATTACGAAGCCGGCCGGCTGAGCGCGGACGAGCACTCCGAGCGTGTCGAGCAGGCGCTGCGGGCGAAGACAGCCGCCGACCTGAACGGGCTGTTCGCGGACCTGCCGGGCACCCACCAGGCGACCGCCGGCGCGAACGAGAACTGGGCCGGGCCGTGGGGCTGGCGGAAGCCGCCGTGGACCGCCCCGGAGAACGCGGCAGGTTCCGCGGGACCAGGAGCTGGGCCGGGCGTTGGGCAGCGGCCGGAGTGGGCGCGGCGCGGGTTCCTCGGGCGGGTTCCGTTGCCGTTGCTGATCGTGCTGGGTGTGCTCGGGGTGCTGGCGTCGATCGGGTGCGTGGTGGGCGGCGGGCATCCGCCGATCCTGCCGCTGGCGCTGATCGTGGCGGCCGTGTTCGTCATCCGGAAGCGGCGGATGGAGCGGCGCGCATGAGAAGCGTGTACCGCGTGGTCGGACTGCTGATCGCGATCGCGGTCGTCCTGCAGATCGCCTCGATCGCGCTCGCCGGGTTCACGATCGCGAAGGACGCCGACGACGGCACCTCGATCGGGGCGGACTACAGCAATTTCGGCCAGAGCTACCACAGCATCGCGGGTTCGGCGATCGCGCTGCTCGCGCTGGTGTTCCTGATCGTGTCGTTCCTGACCGACGTTCCGCGCGGCCGGGTGCTCGCCGGGATCGTGGTCGGTCTGGTGGTCCTGCAGTTCCTGCTCGCGGTCGTGTCCTTCGGGGTGCCGGCGCTCGGCATCCTGCACGGGATCAATGGGCTCGCGATCGCTGCCGTGGCGAGCATGGGGTCGCGGCGGGCCGCCGTACCCAATCAGCCTGTGACCAGTGGCTGAGGTCAAGAAACGCCGGTGGGGCCGGTTGGTCGCTCTGGGGATCACGCTGGCGGTGCTCGCGCCGCTGGGGTACCTCTGGGCGACCAGCCTGGTCCCGGGCTCGTACGACCCGGCGGAGATGGGGTACGCCGACTTCGGTGGCGGGCCCGCGTCGATGGGGCACGAGCACCACGGCGGGATGAGCGTCGCGGACCTGACCGGGCCGAAGACGGGTACGCCGGATGTCGCGGTGACGTTGGTGGCGCGGAAGCAGAAGTTCCAGCTCGCGTCGGGGGAGACGGTCGACGGGTACACGGTGAACGGGACGTCGCCGGGTCCGTTGATTCGCGCGAAGGTGGGTGACCTGGTGCAGGTGACGTTCGTGAACGAGTCCGTGAAGGACGGCGCGACGTTGCACTGGCACGGGATCGACGTACCCAATGCCGAGGACGGGGTGGCCGGCGTGACGCAGGACGCCGTACCGGTGGGTGGGAAGCATGTGTACCGGTTCAAGGCGGAGCAGGCGGGGACGTACTGGTACCACTCGCATCAGGTGTCGAGCGACGAGGTCAAGGGCGGGTTGTTCGGGTCGATCGTGATCGCGCCGGCGTCTCCTGGTGAGGTGATCGCGGCGATCCACACGTACGACGGCAGGCGGACGATCAACGGGCGCACCGGGACCGCGCGGGTGGAGATGCTGGCGGGTACGACGGCGCGGGTGCGGGTGATCAACACGGACAACGCGATTCTGCGGGTCGGGCTGGTCGGTACGCGGTACAAGGTGGTCGCGGTGGACGGGAGTGATGTCCACGGGCCGACCGCGGTGACGGCCGCGTATCCGTTGGCTGCCGGGGGCCGGGTGGATCTCGAGGCCGTGGTGCCGGCGGACGGTCTGCGGTTGGTCGCTGGTACGGCGGCCTTGTCGCTCGGGATCGGTCCGAAGGATCCACCCAAGGCCGAGTTGCCGAAGGACACCGTCGATCTGCTCAGTTACGGCACGCCCGCGGCGCTCGGGTTCGACCCGGCGAAGGCGGACCGGAAGTTCGAGTACCGGATCGGGCGGCGGCCCGGGTTCCTGGACGGGGTGCCGGGGCTGTGGTGGACGATCAACGGGCACAAGTTTCCCGACGTACCGATGTTCATGGTCGCGGAGGGGGACGTGGTGCGGATGACGATCTCCAACACCAGCGGTCAGGCGCATCCGATGCACCTGCACGGCCACCACGCGATCGTCCTGTCCCGCAACGGTGTCGCGGCGACCGGTTCACCCTGGTGGGTCGACACGCTGGAGGTCGGCAACAAGGAGACCTACGAAATCGCCTTCGTCGCCGACAACCCCGGCCTCTGGATGGACCACTGCCACAACCTCCCTCACGCCTCCCAAGGCCTCATGACCCACCTCATGTACGAAGGCACCACCACCCCCTACCGAGTCGGAGGCGACTCCCACAACAAACCGGAGTAGGCGCTCAGGAGGTTGTTTGGAGGGTGGCTAGGTGGGTGCAGGCGGCTTCCAGGGCGGCTGGTTGGGTGGCGTAGGAGCCGGACCAGAGGGGGTTGTCCGGTTGCGGGTCGAGTTCGTCGTCGACGTCGGCGTACCACTCGTGTGTTGTCCGGAAGACCCGCGCGTGCAGGTGGTTGTCGTTCACCGCATCACTCCTGGAGTGAGAACCGTGTACCACTCCAGGATGTGACGCGGGTACGCCGGAACTCGCCAGCGACACGCGGCGGATCAGGTGACGACGACCGTGATCCGTTGCGCGGAGTTGTTCGCGAAGCCGCCACGGTTCCAGTCGGCCTCGATCGGTTGCTCGTTGCCGGCCGCGTCGTACGCGCGGACCGTGAGCACGTGCTCGCCGGGAGTCGCCTCCCAGTCGTACGCGAACGCCCGCCAGGCGAAATCGTCGTTGCCGGGGGCATCCAACGTCGCCGGGTGCCAGTTCACGCCGGCGTCGGTGCTGACCTCGACCCGTTCGATCGGCGCCCACCCGGACCAGGCCCGGCCGAACAACGGAACGGTGCCGGCGGCAACGAATCGGTTGCGGCTCATGAAGTCCGGGAACCCCGGCGGGACCAGCAGCGCCCGCGGTGCGATCCGGGTGATGGCCTTCCCGGGATCGTCCGGCGCGTGCTTGATCCGGTACGCGACCGAGTTCTGGAAGCCCTGGAACTCGTGATCGATCAGCTCGATCGACCGCAGCCACTTCACACTCGCCATCCCGTACCACCCCGGGACGATGAGCCGCAGCGGGTACCCGTGCTGCGGTGGCAACGGATCGCCGTTCATCTCCCACGCGACGATCGCACCGGAGTCGATCGCCTCGGTCAGCGACAACCCCCGCTGGTAGTCCTGCTCGACCCCGCGCTCCACGCCGTGGTCCGCACCGGTGAACACCACGTCCACGGCATCTTCGCGGATCCCGGCGAACCGGAGCAGGTCCGCCAGCAGCACGCCGGTCCACTCCGCCGTACCGACCGCTTCCGACAACCACGGCTGGCTGATCGGGCGCGGCTGCAAGTTGGCACGGCCGTTGCCGGCGCACTCCAACGTGACCCGGATCGTCCGCCGCCCCATCGCCCGCAGCTCGGTCAGCCCGATCGACAGCGGCTCCTCGACACACCCACCGATTTCGAGGTACCAGTCACCCGCGTTCGTGGCCGGGATGTCGTAGTGCACCAGGACGTAGTGCAGTCCCGGCGGCGTCACGTCGTACCGCATCCCCTCGAGCGGCATGCCGTGGTTCCGCGCCGCGAGTTGCAACTCGTCCGGCGTGATCCCCTCACCCGTGTCCGCCAACCGCCCCCGGACACTGAATTGCTCAATCGACATCAGATCCCTCCCCTAGGGCAACCCTAGAGGTAGGGACCGGCTACAACCACCCGTTGTCCAGAGCGATCCGGGCG
Source organism: Kribbella sp. NPDC054772 (assembly GCF_053611945.1). Classification (NCBI taxonomy): domain Bacteria; kingdom Bacillati; phylum Actinomycetota; class Actinomycetes; order Propionibacteriales; family Kribbellaceae; genus Kribbella; species Kribbella sp. NPDC054772. Next base: position 111,987 of record NZ_JBSHBJ010000003.1, read on the forward strand.
GCCTCGGCGCGGGTCCGGGCGCCGGTCTTGCCGATCGCGGCGGACAGGTGGTTCCGGACAGTGCCTTCGGACAGGTGCAGTTCCTTGGCGATGTCGGCGACAGTGCCACCTTCGCGCGCGGCCCGGAGTACGTCGGACTCCCTGCCGGTCAGCGGACTGGTCCCGGCTACCAGGGTCTCGGCGGCGAGTGACGGATCGACCACGCGGAGGCCTTGGTGCACCCGGCGGACCGCGTCCGCGAGCTGTGTCGCGGGCGTGTCCTTGACGACGAACCCGGCCGCACCGGCCTCCATCGCGCGGCGCAGGTACCCCGGCCGGCCGAATGTGGTCACCATCAGCACCCGCACCCCGGGTACGGCGACGCGCAACGCGGCCGCCGCCTCGATCCCGTCCAGACCGGGCATCTCCACGTCCAGCAACGCGACATCCGGCCGGGAGCTCTTCGCGGCGTCGATCACTTCGTCACCACGGCCGACCTCGGCCACCACGTCCAGATCGGGCTCGAGGTCCAGCAGAGCGGCGAGGGCGCCACGGACGAGCGCCTGGTCGTCGGCGATCAGCAGTCGGATGCTCACGGCACCATCCTCACAGGTCCACCTTCACGGCCAGCCGGAACCCACCGCCGGGCGCCTGCCCGATCTGAACACTCGCGCCGGCCAGGTCCGACCGCTCGCGCAACCCGATCAGCCCGTGCCCGGACGCGCCGCCTCCAGGCGTCGGACCCTTCCCGTCGTCGAGTACTTCGATCTGCGTGGCCGACAGCCGGATCGTGCAGCGCTGCGCACCGGAATGGCGGATGACGTTCGTGACGCCCTCACGCACCACCCAGGCGAACAGCTCCCGGTTCTCCTCCGGTACCTCGTCGACCGTGGTCGGCAGCTCGGGCTTGATCTCGGCGGCCTGCAGCGCGGCCCGGGCCGAGACCAGCTCGCCGGCCAGGCTGAGCTCGCGGTACCCGGCGACCGCGGCCCGGACGTCGGCGAGCGCGGCCCGCGCCAGGCTCTCGACGTCAGAGACCTCGACGGCGGCCCGCTCGGGATTCGCCGCGATCAGCTTGCCGGCCAGCTCCGCCTTGACCGTGATGACGGTCAGCGAATGGCCGAGGATGTCGTGCAGGTCCCGGGCGAACCGGTTGCGTTCCTCCTGGACGGCCAGCTCGGCCATGTCCCTGCGGGCCGCGTTCAGCTCGATGCTGCGCTGGATCGCCCGCCGCATCCCGAACGTCGCGAGCGCGCCGAGGAAGATCGCGAACCCGTAGCTGTTGTCGGCGGTCCAGCCCGGCACCAACCGCATCGACACCTCGGCGCCGACCAGCAGCAGGAGCACGAACGCGATCCCCGTACGGATCTCCAACAGCATCATCGAGACCGCGGAGATGTAGACGAGCCCGGTGAGCGCCGTCTGACCGGCGGTCGGGATCATCAGCAGGCAGAGCGTCAGCATCACGCCGAGGTAGGCGATCCGCTGCCAGTGCGGCAGCATCCCGGACGTGGCGTTCCTGCGCAGCAGCGCGAAGAACCCGAGGTAGCTGGCGCCGAACAGGACCACCGTGGCGAACCCGAGCACCTTCACGACGCCGTGCTGACGCTCGGAGACGCTCTGCAGCGGCTGCGAGAGGTAGAACAGCCAGATGCCGCCGGCGACCCAGGCCCAGCGGCCGGGGCCGCCGCCCATCCGCTCGGCCAAGCCGTCCAGCACGTTTGGTGACGTCTTCACGGTGGTCACGGTAATCCTTTGTCGTGCTGGACCGCCCGAGCGATCGGCCGCGGGCGGTCCAGGAGATGGTTCAGGCGCGAGCGGTGTCCGCTTGGTACCGGCGGAGGCCGATGAAGCCGAGGACGAGCGTCCAGCCGAGCACCACCAGCAGCGCCTGGGTGTCCACACCGCTCTGCGTCAAGGCGCTCCGCGACGTCAGACCGGTCCAGTACGCCGGGGTGAGCTGCGCGATGTGCTTCATCACCGAGGGCATCTGGTCGACCGGCAGCCACAGTCCGCCGAACGCTGCGATCAGCATCGTGCTCAAGCCCGTGATGGGTTGCACGCTGTCCGGCTTGGCGACGTACCCGATGACCAGGCCGATGGCGGCGAACGGCAGCGCACCGAGCCAGGACACCAACGCGACCGTCATCCATTGCGAGGCGCTCAGGTGGACGTGGCCGAACGTCATCCCGCACAGGAAGACCACGATCAGCGGCGGGACGGCCAGCAGCAGACTGAGGATCACCTTGTTCACGACGTACGCCTGGGGCTTCAGCGGGGTGAGGCGGAGTGTCCGGTTCCAGCCGCCGTCGCGCTCGGCCGCGATCACGCCGCCGCTGCTCATCGCGGCGGACATCGAGCCGAACATCGCCATACTCACCATCACGTACGCGATCGCGGAGATCCCGGCCTCGTTGGCGTCCTTCGGGATCGTCAGGCCGAAGATCAGGAACAGCACCAGCGGCATCAGGATCGAGAAGATCAGCACCCGCCGGTTCCGCAGTGTGCGGCGGATGTCGAAGATCAGGTAGTTGCGGTTCATGCCAGCGTCTCCTGTGCGTTGTTCTGGTCGGCGATCGCGAGAACGGCGTCCTCGAGGTCGGCCGAGGTCACCTCGATGTCGTGCGCCTTGGTGTTGTCCAGCAGGTACCGCAGGGTGTCGTCGGAGTTCGCACACTGCAGCAGCACCACGTCACCACGGGTTTCCACGTTCCGTACGCCGGGCTGCGACGCGAGCGCGGCCAGATCGGCACCCGGGATCGTGGCGCGGATGGTCCGCCCGGAGACACTCGCCTTGATCTGCGCGGAGGTGCCGTCGGCAACGACCTTGCCCTGCCGCATCAGCACGACGCGGTCGGCGTACGCGTCCGCCTCCTCCAGGTAGTGGGTGGCGAACAGCACGGTCCGGCCGCGGGCGGTCTCGGCGTGCATCGACGCCCAGAAGTCGCGACGGGCCTCGACGTCCATCCCGGTCGTGGGTTCGTCCAGCACGATCAGGTCCGGCTGCGGGATGATCGCCATCGCGAACCGCACCCGCTGCTTCTGGCCGCCCGACAGGCCCTTCATGGTCCGGCGCGTCAGGTCACCGATCCCGGCGCGCTCGAGCGCTTCCTGGACCGGCATCGGGTCCCTGTGGAGGCCGGCGACGAGATTCAGCAGCTCGCCGACCTTCGCGTCCTCGATGATGCCGCCGCTCTGCAGCATCACACCGACCTGCCCCTGGGCGATCGCGTCGGTGGGCGTCCCGCCGTACACCTGGACGTTGCCCTGGTCCGGCTTGACCAGACCGAGCAGCATCTCGATCGTGGTCGACTTACCGGCCCCGTTCGGGCCGAGCAGCGCCACCACCTCACCGGCCCGAATCGTCAGATCCACCCCGGCGACGGCCTGCACGTCCGCATACCTTTTGGTCACACCCCGCAGGCTGACCGCAGTCGTTGTCGTCATACCCAGAGCTTCCCGGCAGACCCCGCCCCGGACCTGGATCGCCCGTCACAACCCACCCATGACATCCGTCAGCCCACTTTCAGGGTCGGCTCTCAGGGGCGACTACCACCCCCGCCTGCGCGGCGCGTGCCCCCGGCTTTGTGGAAACAAATAGCCGTCCAGCGACCAAAACCTTCCACTGATCGCCGCCGGCACACGCCAAAACCCTCGGTCTGGCGGTGTGACCGGAACTCCGCCAACTGACTCTGGATGTACGACGCTCGGTGGGTCGTGCCCTGGTTGGGGTCGGAGTTCCACTCGGTCATCAGGAGCGGCTTCCCGAACCGCGCCTCAGAACTGACACGTTCGCGGCCGCCCTTCCGAGGGAGGGGCGGCCGCGGCGTGCTCAGCGCCGTACGAAGTCGAGGATGTGCCGCCAGTCCTCCTCGATGAGGTCGTGGCCGCCCGGGCGGACGTGATAGCCGATGTCGTTCACGCCGAAGGCCGGACGGGCCGCGACGACGGCCAGGTACTCGCCGACCGGGTCGGCCCACGCGTCGTCCTCCGCGCTGCAGACGTAGACGCGGCGGGGCGCGATGCTCGCCAGCAGTTGATGCTGGTCCACCGGGAGGCGGTTCTCGCGACCGGCGTACGCCGTGAACGACGGGACGAACCAGTGCGGGAACCTCGACGTGATCGCGGCGATGTCCTCACCGCCCGGGTGCCGGAAGAGCGAGGCGCCGCAGCAGCCCGAGTCGTTGGAGACCGTCACGGCGAACCGCTCGTCCTGGATGCCGGCCCAGAGAGCGGCCTTGCCCAACCTGGAGTGGCCGACGGCGATCGCGTCGGTCGGGTCGATGCCTTCGATGCGCCCGGCGACGTCGAGGCAGCGGGACAGTCCCCAGGCCCAGGCCGCGACCGCGCCCCAGGATTCGCCGTCCGTGGTGGGGAAGAGCGCCCGAACGCCGGTCGCGGTGGGTGCCGGGTCGTCGGGTTCGATCTGGCGGTAGTCGACCGCGAGTACGGCGTACCCGGCCTTCGTGATCGTGGCGTAGGGCCAGCGCCGGGCCTGTTCGCTGTCGATCGTGTCCTCGATGCCGGTGAAGCTCAGTACGACGATCACCGGCGCGGAGTTGGCGCCCGCGGGCAGGTGGGTGAGGAGGTCGAGCTCGAGATCGCCGAGCGGGCAGGCGATCACGGCGCGGTGGCGAAGGCGGTCGGCCGCTCCGTCGAGTACGCCGTCCTCGCGGGACTGCAGCACCAGGTCGGTGAGCTGTCCGCCGGGTGGGGTGTGGCCGAAGATGGTGCGGGTGAAAGTGCCGATCACGTCGGCGCCGAGGGGTGGGAGGTCGTCGGGCAGCGTGGCGTCCTGCCAGGGTTCGGGGAGCGGTCGTTCCGTCATCAGGAGTCCCGTCGTAGCGCAACTATTTTCGCGGCCGATTCTGCCCTGTCTACGACGCGTTAAGCGCAAGCGATTGCACCCCTCTACACTCGGGGTCTCTACCGGTCGCGCGAGGAGGAGTCGAGACAGTCATGGCGAAACGGGCCAGCATGAGTGACGTCGCCCGGGTGGCGGGCGTCTCGCTGACCACCGCCTCGCGTGCGCTGAACGGTGTCGGCCGGGTGTCCGCCGAGACACGGGCGAAGGTGATCGAGACTGCAGAGCGCCTGCAGTTCCAGCCGGACATGATCGCACGGTCGTTCGTCACCGGGCGCAGCTTCATCGTCGGCGTGCTCGCGGAGAACGCGCACGGACGGTTCAGCATGCCGCTGATCATGGGCGCCACGAACCACCTCGGCCGGCAGAACATCGCCGCGGTCACCCTGGACGCGCACGGTACGCCGCGGGTGCTGCACGACTACCTGAAGCGGCTGCGGTCCCGCCGGATCGACGGGATGCTCGTCGTCGGTGACGATCCGAACCGGGCGAGTCTCGTGCTGTCGGAGGACTTAGCCGTACCGGTCGTCTTCGCGTCCTCGTCGGCGACACCGGAGACGGACTATGTCGTCGCGCCCGACAACCGCGGCGCCGGCGCGGCCGCGGCTGAGCAGTTGATCCGCCTCGGGCACCGGCACATCGCGCACGTCACGGCCGCCGTCCACGAGCCGGCCGTCGATGCGCGCGTCGAGGGGTTCACCCGGGCGATGGCGGCGGCCGGGATGCCGATCGCGATGGGCGGCGTGCCGCTGTACGGCAGCTATCGGCAGCGTTGGGGGCTCGACGCGGCGGAGCGGATCATCGCGAGCGGCCAGCCGGTGGACGCGATCTTCGCCGCCAACGACGAGATCGCGATCGGGTTGTTCGCCAGCTTCCACCGGCACGGGATCCGGGTGCCGGACGACATCGCGATCGTCGGGTACGACAACCGGCTGGCCGGCGTGATTCGGCCGGACCACCCGTTGAGCACGTTCGACCCGGAGCTCATGACGGTCGGCGCGCGGGCGGCCGAGCGGCTGCTGTCCGTGATCGGCGGGACTGGCGAGCCGGGGATCGACTACGTCCAGCCGCGGTACGTCGAAGGTCGGTCGACCGTCGGCCCGAGGCTGGAGCCGTACGACATTCTCTAACTGCAGTACCTGTGGCTAAAGAGGTTGACCGCCGTACGGCGAGGTGTGACAGTCGCGCGATGACGGGTGTACCGAAGCTGCACGATGACGAGGTCGAGATCGACTCCGCGCTGGTGGAGCGACTGCTGGTCGAACAGTTCCCGCAGTGGACCGGGTTGCCGGTGCGCGTGGTCGAGCGGTCCGGCACCGACAACGTGACGTTCCGGGTGGGGGACGAGCTCGCGGTCCGGTTGCCGCGGACGGAGCGGAACCGGGGGCAGGTGGAGAAGGACCTCGCGTGGATGCCACGACTCGCGCCGTACGTGCCGTTGGCGATCCCGGAGCCGCTGGAGCTCGGGGTGCCCGGGGCCGGTTATCCCTTCACCTGGGGTGTTTACCGGTGGCTTCCGGGGGAGCCGTACGCGCCGGACAACGCCGACCCGGTCCAGATCGCAGGGGAGCTCGCGGAGTTCGTGCGCTGTCTGCGGGAGGTGGACGCAACCGGTGCGCCGGTGCCGTCGGACGATCCGTTCGAGCGTGGTACGCCGCTGGCGCCGCGGGACGCGATGTTCCGCGAAGCACTCGACGAACTCCGCGAGTACTTCGACGTCGGCCGGGTGCTCGCCTCGTGGGAGGAATCGCTCGCCGCGGACACGTTCGCCGGTCCGGCGCGCTGGATCCACGGCGACCTGATGTCCGGCAACATCCTCGTTGCCGACGGCAAATTATCGGCGATCATCGACTTCGGTACGGCGCGCGCCGCGGACCCGGCCGGCGACGTGATGCCCGCGTGGTGGCTGTTCGAAGGCGAGTCCCGAAAGGCCTACAAACAAGCCCTTTCCGTCGACGAGCCCACCTGGCTTCGCGCCCGCGGCTGGGCGCTCTCGCTGTGTCTGATCGCGATCCCGTACTACCGCGCCCGCAACCCCGACGCGATCCCCGACGGCCAGCAGTTCATCGCAGACATCCTCACGGACTGACCCTCACCAGAGCTTGTCGATCTCGCCTGGGTAGAGACCGATCCTGGCGTGGTGGAAATCGGACTGCTCAACAGCCGGGCTGAAGAAGGCGCCGACCGTGACTTTGTCGAAGCCGGGCTGATCGCTCGGGAACGGGTCGTCCTCGGTCCCGCCGACGAGAACCGTGCCGGGGAGGATGCGGAAGCCGGCGCGACCGTAGAACGGCCCGAGTTCGCGATCACACGTGAAGATCGCCAGATCCAGCTCGCGCTCGATCATCGCGGACCGGGCCGCGGTGACGAGCCGATGCCCGTGTCCCTCGCCACGACGATCCGCGCGCGTCACCACGGTGCTCAACCCGCCGGCCAGGTAGGTGCTGCCCGCGTGCTGGAGCGGTTTACGCAGAACATCCAGCGCCGCGACCACCACACCCTCATCGACGAGAAGCATCGAGAGCGGGTCGAGCGCCGGATCATGCACCAAGGCGTTCATCGGCGTAGTGGACCCAGGCCAGGCGTCGTCCTGCAATCCCAGCATCTGCCGCCGAAGCTCCCGCGGCACGTCGCCCTCCGCGAAACACTCGATCCGCACCCGACGAACCTAACCCGTCACTTTGAGGGTGTTCAGGCCTTGCCAGAGGAGGTCTTGGAGGGTGCGGGCTACTTTTTCGGGGGTTGGGGGGTTGGGGGTGCGGGTGCGCCAGATGGCGAGGCGTTCGGTGGCGCCGGAGATGCTCTGGGCGACGATCTGGATCTCGTCGTCGTCGACCGCGCGGCCGGCGGGGAGGTTCATCCGCACCATCGTCGCGATCAGTTCGATGAAGGCCGCCCGTACCTCGTCGGTCGCTTCCGCGGCGGGGCCCGCGCTCAGCATGCCTTCGTCGACGAGCACCGACCACGCCTGCGGGTGCTCGTCCAGGAAACGGAACCACGCGCGGAACCCGGCGTACAGCGCGTCCTCGGCGTCCGATGCCGCCAGCACCGCGTCGGACACGGTGTCCAGCAGGTGTCCGCGGAGCCGGGCGAGGCACGCGAGGAACAGTCCGTCCTTCGAGCCGTAGTACTGGTAGATCAGCGGTTTCGAGACCCCGACCTGGGCGGCGACGTCGTCCATCGACGTGCCCTGGTACCCGCGCTCGCCGAAGATCCGCTCGGCCGCCTCGAGGATCTCCCGCTCCCGCGCTGCGCGGTCGCGGCGGCGCTTCGGCGGGCCTGGCGGAACGGTGGTCGACGTCACTTGCGCAGTCTAACTGACTCCGAGTAACTTACTATGAGTAAGTTCAGCCGAGCAGGAGGCCAGGATGAGCGAGCAGCACCGGATCGTGGTGATCGGCACCGGGTTCGCCGGGATCGGCATGGCCGTCCGCCTGAAGCAGGCCGGGTACGACGACTTCGTGGTCCTCGAGCGCGCCGACGACGTCGGCGGCACCTGGCGGGACAACACCTACCCGGGCTGCCGGTGCGACGTCCCCTCACACCTGTACTCGTTCTCCTTCGCGCCGAACCCGAACTGGTCGTCGACGTTCTCGCCGCAGCCCGAGATCGAGGACTACCTGCGGCTCGTCACCGACGCGTTCGGGGTCCGCCCGCACATCCGCTTCGGCCACGCCGTCGAGTCCGCCCACTGGGAGGACGGTCAATGGCGGATCCACACGGGCGAGGGCGAGTTCACGGCGGACATCGTGCTGTCCGGAATGGGTCCGCTCGCCGAGCCGTCGTACCCGAAGGTCCCGGGGATCGACGACTTCGAGGGTGAGGTCTTCCACTCCGCGCGCTGGAACCATGACCTGGATCTGAGTGGCCGCAAGGTCGCCGTGATCGGTACCGGCGCGTCGGCGATCCAGTTCGTGCCCGCGATCCAGCCCGAGGTCGAGGAACTGCATCTGTTCCAGCGGACGCCGCCGTGGGTGATGCCGCGGCCGGACCGCAAGATCAGCGCGGCCGAGAAGGCGATCTACAAGCGGTTCCCCCTTGTGCAGAAGGCTGTCCGGGCCGGGATCTACTGGGGTCGCGAGTCGATGGTGCTCGGGTTCGCCAAGCTGCCGGCGATCATGAAGCAGGCGCAGAAGGTCGCCGAGAAGCACCTCGCGCACCAGGTCCGCGACCCGCTGCTGCGGGCCAAGCTGACGCCGGACTTCACCCTCGGCTGCAAGCGGGTGCTGATCTCCGACGACTACTACCCGGCGGTCGCGCGCCCGAACGTCGAGGTCGTTACCGACGGCATCGCCGAGGTCACCCCGACCGGCATCGTCACCACCGACGGCGTGAAGCACGACGTCGACACGATCATCTACGGCACCGGCTTCAAGGTCACCGATCTGCCGGTGATGGACATGGTGCACGGCCGCGACGGTGTCTCGCTGCGCGAGGCCTGGGCCGACGGCATGGAGGCCCACCTCGGGACAGCGATCGCCGGCTTCCCGAACTTCTTCATGCTGATCGGCCCGAACACCGGCCTCGGCCACAGCTCGATGGTGTTCATGATCGAGTCCCAGATCGCCTACATCATCGACGCCCTGAAGACGATGGACGCCCAGGGCCTGAAGCAGGTCGAGGTACGCCGGGACGTCCAGCGCGCGTTCGTCGACGGCGTCCGGTCCTCGATGCGGAACACGGTCTGGACCCGCGGCGGCTGCACCAGCTGGTACCTCGACTCGGCGGGCCGGAACACCACCCTGTGGCCGTCGTTCACATTCCGGTTCCGGCGGCTCACCCGCCGGTTCGACGCCGGCGAATATCAGACTCTCGCTATGTGACATCGAGCGTGTTACATTCGATCGGTCGGATAGCCCGGCTGATCGGAGGATGCCGCGGTGCTGGAGTTGCTGCTGCCGCTGCACGGGATCGGAGGTCGAGGGGACCTGCCGGTGCCGCTGTGGCTGGCGATCTACTCCGCCGGTGCCGCGGTCGCGGTGTCGTTCTTCGCGCTCGCCGCGTTCTGGTCGCGCCCGCGGTTCGAGGGGACCGTGGGCCGGCCGCTCGGTGCCCTGACCCGTGTCGTCGATCATCCGGCGACCCGCGTCGTGCTGAAGCTGGCCGGGCTGGTGGCGTTCGCGCTGCTGCTGGGGGCCGCGTGGTTCGGCGATCCCGAGCCGTCGCGGAACCCGGCGCCGACCTGGCTGTACGTGTGGATCTGGGTCGGGATCATCCCGCTGTCCCTCGTCTGTGGCCCGATCTGGCGGCTCGCGAATCCACTCCGCACGATCGCGGGGCTTCTTCAGCGCACATCCCACCGGCAGCTCCCCGACCGGATCGCCTACTGGCCGGCGGTCGCCGGTCTTGCCGTGTTCCTCTGGCTGGAGCTCGTCTACCCCGACGGCTCGGAGCCGCGCACGGTCGCGATCGCCGTCACCGTGTACGCCGTGGCGAATGTTGCTGCGGGCATCGTCTACGGCCCGAGCTGGTCCGCGATCGGCGACAGCTTCGAGGTGTACGCCGAAGTACTCGCCCACCTGAGCCCACTGGCCCGCGAGAACGGCCAACTGGTGCTGCGCAATCCGCTAGCGGGCTTGGCGAAACTGCCGCAGCAACCCGGTGTCGTCGGCCTGCTGTGTTTGTTGCTCGGGTCAACGGCCTTCGACGGCGTCTCCCGCTGGTCGGTCTGGACGCAACGCACCGGCGAACTCAGCCGCCCGCAGCACCTCGTCGTCTACACACTCGGTCTGATCGTCGCGGTGGCGATCGTGACCGGTCTCTTCCTGCTCGCCGCGCGGACGACCGCCGACGTACGCCCCGGCGCCCTCGGCACCGCCGGGTTGCCCGGCGCGTTCGCGCACTCGCTGGTCCCGATCGCGATCGGGTATGCCGTGGCGCACTACTTCTCGTTCGCGATGTTCCAGGGGCAGGAGGGCTGGCTGCTCGCGACCGACCCGTTCGGGCGCGGCTGGGACGTGCTCGGGACGAGCGGCATGCGGATCGACTACGCGTTCCTCAGCACCGGGTTCATCGCGGGGGTCCAGATCGGTGGGGGGGGGGGGGGGGGGGGGGGGGCGGGGGGGGGGCGCCCCCCCCCGGGCCGGCGCCGGGGTGCGCGCCCGCCCGGGGGGCGCGCGCCGAGACCCCC
>NZ_JBSHBJ010000003.1:122969-148790 GCF_053611945.1 Kribbella sp. NPDC054772
CACCTGCGCCATGCGCTTCGACTACGCGTTCATCAGCACGGGGTACTCCGGGGGGGACCAGAACGGGGCGATCGGGCTCGCACACGACCCGGGGGTGGTGTCCGCGCACGATCGCGCTGCCGATCTGTTCCGTCGCCGGCAGTTGCGCAGAGCGCAGTACCCGATGCTCGCGGCGATGGTTGCGTTCACGGCCGGCGGGATCGCGCTGGTGACCGCGTCGTGATCGCGCTGCACATGGGTGGGATCCCCGAGACCGCGATGGTCGTCGGGCCGATCTTCCTGATCATCGCGTTTCTCCGGATCGCCCGCCGCAACGAGGCGAACCTGCCCGACGACGACGGCGACGACTGGGACGCCGACCTGGGGGATCTCCCGGACAAGCCGGCCGACCGGCACGCGCATCAGTGAGGCCCGGCAAACCCCCTGCGGTTCGCCGGGCCCCCTGCCCCCGTTGGTCCTGCCCCCGTTCGCTCAGCCCCCGTTTGCTCAGGCAGCCAGCGCAGGTTCGTAGTACCCGCTGACGCGCGAGATGCCGGGCGTGGTGGCGAGCTTGGCCAGCTGCGCGCACCCGGCAGTCAGAGCGGACTCCAGCGTCGGCCAGTCGTCGACGCACCAGTACGGGTCGTCGGGCTGCCGATCGTGGTCGTCGTCGATGTCGGCACACCAGCCACCGCTACGGAGGTGGTGAACGTGAAGCCGGAGTCTCATGGTCGTGGTCTTTCGGTGCGGGCCGTTCTGCTAGCTACACGGTGCCGCGCCCGGACCGGTTCACACATGCGGAGGATTACCTATCCCGCACCCGAAGAATCCCTGATGACACCCAGGGGATGATGCCGGGGTGGACGAGCTACTGAGGCGCTGGGGACTTCAGGGGTACGACGTACGCCCGGTCGGCGCGGGCACGAACAACACCGCGTACTACGTCGGTGACGAGTTCGTACTGCGCATCTACCGCAACGCAGCGTCGGCGTACGAGCACGCCGTACTGCGTGCACTCGACGGACTGTCATTCGCGGTACCCGTGCCGATCCCGGCTGACGACGGAGCGACCATCGTCCGCGAGCCCGTGACCGCGAGCCTGAGCCGGCGACTCCCGGGGGAACACCCGGATCGGGACGACGCGGTGCAGGCAGCAGCGTGTGGACGTGCACTGGCCGAGCTCGACGACGTATTAGGACAGCTGGACCCAGCCGGGCTGCCGGCGTCACAGATGTGGGATGGGGATCTGACAGCGATCCATCCGCGGGTGCCGGACCTTGCGCTCGTGATCGGCGGCGTGCCTGTGGATCACCGCGCCGACGTCGAGCGGATTCTGCGGAGTGTTCGGCCGCGCACGGATCTGCCGCGGCAGATCATCCACGGTGACTTCGCCGTCACCAACGTGCTGATGGTCGGCGACCGGGTGACCGCGATCCTGGACTTCGAGACGGCCGGTCCCGGATATCGGGCGATGGATCTCGCGGTCGGCGCGTACTTCTTCGGCCAGGTCGGCGCTGCGCTCCGGCACGGTTATCTCGAGCGGTTCCCGCTGTCGGAGGCCGAGCTGGAAGCGTTGCCGGAGCTCGAGTTGATGCGTGAGGCAACCAGCATGGTGCATTGGTACGGGCGGTATCTGGACGGGTTGATCACGGCGCAGGATGTCGCCGCGAGGGCGGATCGGTTGGTGCGCGTCGCGACTGGGAAACCGCGGAGGTGAGTGCTAGCCCGTTGAGGGGAGGGTTTTCGGGTCGAGGCCGAGTTCTTCGTAGGCGACTTGCTCGATCTCGCGGCCCATTGCCTCGCGGAAGGCTGCGACGAGTGCCTGGCCGGCCAGGGGGATGATGCCCTCGAGGGTGCGCTGGATCTCCGGCCAGCCGTCGGGGGGCATGCCGGCGTTGGTGAAGTCACGCCAGACGGTCGAGCGGAACAGCTCGACGTAGATCTTGGCGACCGCGTCGGCCTGTGCGAACAGTTTCGGGAGCATCTCGAAGATCGCCTGCATCGGGACGCCGAGCTTGATCACCTCGAGACCGGTGCGGAGCAGGTCCGGGTTCGGGATCCGCAGCCGGCCGTTGTCCAGGCGCTCCGCGATCCCGAGCTCGACGATCTGCTCGATCACCGCCGGATCGTGCGGTACGCCGGCCCGCTCGGCGAGCTGGACCTCGTCGAGCTCCTCCGGCTCCGCCGGGCTCCACGGGTTCACCAGGGTCTCGAAGACGCCCAGCGCCATCGCCCCGTCGGGCAGCTCGCCCATCATCCGCTCGACCGCGGCCAGCGTGTAGCCCTTGTCGAGCAGCTCCCGGACCAGGGTCAGGCGGGCGATGTGGTCCTGACCGTAGTACCCGGTCCGGCCGACCAGCCGCGGCGGCGGGATCAGCCCGCGCCCGGCGTAGGCACGCACGTTCCGGACCGTCATGCCCACCTTGGCGGCGAGCTGGTCGACGGTGAGCTCCGCGTCCGCGTTCCGTTCCACCCTTGACAGTCTTCCAGACTCCACGTTACATAGTCGATGTAACATGTTCCATGGCGCATGCCTCATGTCCTGAAGGAGAGTGTCATGGCGATCCCGCTGGCGACCACCGGTACGGCGAGCTTCGACCAGATCGCCATCGTCACCGGCGTCGTGTCGCTGCTGTACGTCGCGCTCGCCGTCCTGCTGTGGCGCGAACGCACCGGCCGCGTCACGCTCGTCGGACGGTTCGCGGACACCGTAGGGAGACTCGACGGAGTGCCCCGATGGGCAGCGCTGACGCCGTACCTGCACGCGGTCTCGTTGCTCGCCTGCGCGTTCGGCGTCTGGTGGGACATCGCGGTGCACATCGACCGCGGCCGCGACACCGGCCCGTTCGGGACACCGGCGCACTACCCGATCTTCTTCGGCATCCTCGGCGTGATCGTCTCCGGCGTACTGCCGATCGCGCTGGCGGGCAAACCGCTGCCGGCCCGGACGATCAAGCTCACCAAGGGCTGGCGGATCCCGTGCAGTGCGGCGCTGGTCACCGTCTGCGGCACGTTCGCACTCGTCGGGTTCCCACTCGACGACGTCTGGCACCGGCTGTTCGGTGAGGACGTCACGCTCTGGGGTCCGACCCACCTGCTGATGATCGGCGGCGTGGTCTTCTCGATCTTCGCCCGGCTGCTCGCGCTGGCCGAGGTGGAGCAGTTGATCGGGATCAACGTCCGGCGCCGGTGCCAGGAGATCGTCTCGGTCGGGGCGTTGCTGATCGCGTGGGACCTGTTCAGCACCGAGTTCAACTACGGCGTACCGCAGTTCCCGTTGATCCTGCAGCCGATCCTGATCGTGTTCGGCGCCGCGATGGCGTTCACGATCCTGCGGGCGCGGCGGGGTCCGGGGACGACGTTCGCCGCGCTGGCCGTGTACCTGGTGATCCGCGGCGGCATCGCGTGGGCCGTCGCCGAGCCGCTCGGCGAGATCGTCGGGCATTTCCCGCTGCTGATCGTCGAGGCACTCCTCGTCGAGCTCACCGCGTTTGCCCTGGGCAACAAGAACCGCTTCCGCCTGGGCGCCGTCTCCGGTCTGCTGATCGGGACCGTCGGCGTCGTCGCGGAGTACGCCTGGAGTCACGTCTGGATGCCGATCGCGTGGCCGTCCTCGATGCTCCCGTCCGCGATCGGGTACGGCGTCGTCGTCGGGATCGGAGCGGGACTCGTCGGGGCCTGGCTGGCGACCCGGTACGCCGAGGTCGCGGGCGAGGAACGGGCGGTCGGGATCAAACACATCCGGCCGGTCGCGGTCCGGCGTACCCATCAGCTCGGCGCGGTCGGGCTGGTCGCGGTCGCGGCCACGGTGTTCTTCTGCGTACCGCGGTCCGCGGACCCGGGTGTGTCGGGAGTCGTGTCGTTGGAGCGGGCGGCCACGGGGGCCGAGCCGACGGCGTACGTGACGATCAAGCTGTCGCCGGAGGACGCGGCCGACGGCGCGCGGTGGTTCGAGGCGCTGGCCTGGCAGGGCGGCGGGCTGGTGTACCACCCGATGGAGAAGGTTGCCGACGGCACGTACCGGTCGGCGGACGCGTTGCCGATGTACGGGAAGTGGAAGTCGATGATCCGGCTGCACCAGGGGCAGCGGGACATGGTGGCGGCCTGGGTGTACGCGCCGGAAGACCTCGCGATTGCGAAGCCTGCCGTACAGGTGTCGAACGGGCAGACGGTCGACTTCGTCAACGAGCAGCAGGTGCTGCGTCGCGAGGAGCGGGCCGACGTGCCACGATGGGCATGGAACGCCGGCTACGCACTGCTCGGCGTGGTCGGACTGCTCGAAGTGTTCGGGATCGCCTGGCTCGTTGGGCGTGGTGCCCGCGGCGGGCGGCTGCGGGAGGCCCACCTGGCCGCCGGCGAACGGGAACGGGAGACCGCGTGACGATCCAGTTGGAGCGATCCGGCATCACCACGCCGGACGGAGTACGGCTGAACGTCGAGGTGACCGGCCGCGCCGACGCACCGGTGACGGTGCTGCTCGTGCACGGCTGGACCTGCTCCACCCGGTCCTGGCACAACCAGGTCGAGAAGCTGCCGGAGATCCTCGGTGACGGCGTGCGGATCGTCACCTATGACCACCGTGGTCACGGGCTGTCGGACGCCGCTCCCGCCGGGTCAACCCGGCTCGACCAGTTGGCCGACGACCTCGTCACCGTTCTCGACACCGTCGTCGGCGACGGCCCGGTGGTGTACGCCGGGCACTCGATGGGCGGGATGACCCTGATGGCGGCCGCGGATCGGTACCCGGAGTTGTTCGGCACCCGGATCCGCGCGGCGGCCCTGGTCAGCACGACCTCCGGTCACCTCACCGAAGGTGCGCTCGGCCTCCCCAAACGCTTCGACCCCGCAGCCTCTCGAATCGCACCCCGCGTCCTGAACTTGGTAGGCACCCGAGCGGATCGCCGCGCGGCGGCGCGCTCAGGTCGGGCGGAATCGGTTGGCGACCCGGCGGAGGGGGCCGCCGGAGGTGCGAGGCATGGGTCTTCGCGGGTGAGCGGCGCTGCTCGGCGCGCGGCCGTTCTCGCGGCGAACCTGCAGCGGCCGGCGCTGCGGCAGGTCGTGTTCGGGAAGAAGCCGGACCCGGCCGAGGTCGACCTGTTCCTGCAGGATCTGGCGGTCGTCCCCGGCCCGTCGTACGGCGGGTTCTTCGAGACGATGCTTGAGCACGACCGTGGTGACGCGCTGAAGGCCCTCGAACAGCTCCCGGTCGAGATCATGCACGGCACCCGCGACCGCCTGCTTCCGCCGCGCCACGCCAACCGGATGGCCACCCAGCTCCCCACCGCCCGCCTCTGGATCTACCCCGGCGCCGGCCACATGCTGATGCAGGAACGCCCCCGCGACGTCACCCACCGCCTCGCCTCCCTCGCCCGCAAGGTCCGCGACTGAGAAGCGCGTCACGGTCGGCGAGGGGATCCTGGCCTAGGCTCCGGGTGTGCAGAATCTTCTCTCCGATGTGGTCGTCGTCGATCTGACGCGGGCGCTGGCCGGGCCGCATGCGGCGATGATGTTGGGGGATCTCGGCGCGCGGGTGATCAAGGTCGAGACGCCGAACGGTGGGGACGACAGCCGGGGGTGGGGACCGCCGTTCGTCGACGGGGAGGCGACGTACTACCTGTCGGCGAACCGGAACAAGGAGTCGGTGACGGCCGACCTCAAGTCGGACGAGGGCAAAGAGTTCCTCACCAAGCTCGTCCGGAAGGCCGATCTGCTGATCGAGAACTTCCGGCCGGGGGTGCTCGACCGGCTCGGGTTCTCGACCGAGCGGCTGCACGAGCTGAACCCGGGCCTGGTGATCCTGTCGATCACCGGCTTCGGCCACGACGGCCCCGAGGGCGGCCGAGCCGGATACGACCAGATCGCGCAGGGTGAAGGCGGTCTGATGAGCATCACCGGCGAGACCGAACCGACCAAGGTCGGCGCCCCGATCGCGGACCTACTCGCCGGCATGTACGGCGCGTACGGCGCACTCGCGGCGCTGCACGAACGATCCGTCACCGGCAAGGGCCGGGTCGTCCGGACCAGCCTGCTCGCGGCGGTCGTCGGCGTGCACGCCTTCCACGGGACGAAGTGGACGGTCGCGCACCAGCTCCCCGAGCGAGTCGGCAATCACCATGCACAGATCGCGCCGTACGGGCTGTATCGGACGCGGGACGACATCGTGCAGGTAGCGGTCGGCAGCGAGGGGCTGTGGCGGCTGTTCGCCCCGATCGTCGGGCTCGACCCCGCCGACGAGCGGTTCGCGGTGAACTCCGAGCGCGTCGCCCGGCGTGACGAGCTGACCGCGGCGATCGAGAGCGCGTTCGCGGCCGACTCGGCGGACGTGTGGCTGGAACGCCTTGCGCAGAAGGGGATTCCGGCCGGGAAGGTTCGCGATTTCCAGCAGGTCTACGAATGGGAGCAGACGCTCTCGCAGGGGCTGTTGATCGACGTCGACCACCCGACGCTCGGCACCATCCAGCTCCCCGGCCCGCCACTCCGCTTCGACGACAACCCGTACGCCGGCGCGTGCGAAACCAACCTCCCGCCACCCCGCCTCGGCGAGCACAACGAGTCGGTGCGTCGGTGGCTGGACGAGTAAGCGGACCTGCGCCACTCACCAACCCCGCAGGGAACCGCCGGCTGCCGCTCAGCGAGGCGCCGAACTCGGCTGTTTCTGGCGCTTGGTGAGTGCCGACGGTCCGCCCGTCGACGCGCGCACCACCAGCTCCGGGCGGATCAGTGTCTTCCTCGGGCGTTCGCTGGCGCCGCTCTTCAGGCGTTGCAGGAGGAGAGCGACCGCGGTCGTCCCCACCTCGGCCGCGGGCAGCCGCACGGTGGTGAGCGGCGTCTGCAGGTAGGCGGCGTACGGGTGGTCGCCGTACCCGGTGATCGCGACGTCGCCCGGGACGTCGAGACCTTGCTCGGCGAGGACCCGGAGCAGACCGAGCGCGAAGTAGTCGTTCCCGGTGACGATCCCGTCCGGGTGTCCGTCGGTGAGCAGCGTGCTCGCGAACCGGTACGCCTCCTCCGGCTGCCACGGCAGCGCGAGTGAGTCGTACCGCTTCGTCGGCACCGCGCGCACCTGATCGTCGGAGACGGGGAGACCGGCGTCGGCCATCGCCCGCCGGAACCCGATCACCCGGTCCGCGGTCGTGGTGATCGGCAGATCTTCTTCCAGCACCAGCAGCCGACGTGCGCCGCCCGCGATCAGGTGACTGGTCGCCTCGTACGCGCCGCGCTCGTTGTCGACGCCGACCATGTCGCAGTCGAGCTCGGGCACGTCACGGTTGACGAACACCAACGGGATGCCGGTGTCCCGGACGCGGCGCCAGTGGTCCCACTCGGCCTGGACCGGGACGACCACGGCGCCGTCGACCGCGGAGCGCAGCAACGCCTCGGTGGCGCGCTGCTCGTTCTCCGCGCTCTCGTCGGTGACGAGCAGCAGCAACGAGTACCCCTGGGCGCGGACCCGGAGCTCGATGCTGCTGATCAACTGCGCGTAGAACGGGTTCGAGGGGTTGGTGATGACGAGGCCGAGTGTCATCGCGGAGCCGAGCACCAGCGACCGGGCCAGCGTGTTCGGGACGTACCCGATCCGGGTCGCCTCGGCCTGTACGGCGGCCCGGGTCCGCGCGCTCACGCTGTCCTTGTCGCCGAGCGCGCGCGACACGGTGTTCACCGACAGCCCGAGCGCCGACGCGATGTCCCGCAGCGTCGGCCGCCGTGCCTCGCCCATCCCCGTCTCCTATGCCTTCACAGCCAGGTGAATCCGTACCTGCACCGAGCCCTCGACCTTAGCGCGCAGCCGCAGCCAATGGCCGAACCCGGTGGCCGGCCAGCTCACGAGTTTGCCTGGTTCGACCACGTGCTCGCTGTCGTCCAGGTCGCACCAGGTGAGGCCGTCCGGCGACACCTGGGTGATGTACGTCGCCGTACCGTCGCCGCCGACGTGCTGCACGAACCAGCGTGCCTCACTCGCCCAGGCGACCTCGTACGGCTCGGTCGCGAACCGGGTGTCGAACGTGGTGTCGCGTTCCAGCACCGCCGTCATGGACTGTCGCATGGGCCTACCAATCAACCGAGATGAGGACGGAGTCGAGGAAGAGGAAGTTGCGCACCGAGCTGTGGGTGCGGACCGAGAAGTAGAAGTTCAGCAGGTTCTCGAGCGTCTCGTAGCGTTCCTCGTACGGCGGAACCGGGACGTCGCGCATGTCCATCACGCGGTCGTTGACCTGCAGTTCGACGTTCTGGCGCTTCTCGGTGTCGATCAGCCAGCGCAGGTAGTGCCAGTTCACCTTGGTCGGTACTTCGTTGTAGCAGAGCTCCTGCGGCTCGCCGAACGCTTGCCAGTCCTCCGGGTTGGGCGCGGTGAAGTCGGCGGCGTACTCCAGTTTCACCTTGCCCTCGAAGTGTTCACGCGGCGTCGGTTCGGGGACGGTCGGAGCCATCCACTGCCGGGTGAAGTGGTTGTCCAGGTCGGTGTTCTGGTAGCGCGCGACCGTGTGGTAGCGCAGGCCGCCGTCGCCGCACAGGTCGGTCGCGACCGTGAACGCGCCGAACTGCGCCTCGGACGGGTGGGTGTTGCCGTCCCACTGCACGTCGCCGAAGTTGTCCAGTTCCGCGCCACCGCCGAGAGTCGCTTCGGACTTGAAGGCGAAGTACGTCTCCAGTTGCACGAGGCCGCGGCCGCTCATCGTGAGCCGGCGGATCGCGACCGCCGTGTGGCCCTTGTGCGGGCGGGTCGCGAGCTTCAGCGCGTACGTGCCGCTGAGTGCTCCGTGGGTACCGATGTCGAAGAAGTTGCAGGCCGACAGTTGGGGCGGCCGGAAGTCGCGCATGTGGTCGTCGACCGTGCTGAGGTCGCCGCGGCCGTTGTAGTTGCCGAGCAGCTCGGTCCAGCCGTGCGTCCCGCTGTCGAACTCGTCGAAGGCCAGGATGCGCGGCAGCGGCGAGAACTTGGACAGCCGGGGATCGGCGGACAGTAGCGCGGCGCGCACGTCGGATGTCGTCACGCAGTCCCTCCCAAGGGGGCGGATCAAGTGGATGTTGTGTGAAGTTAACGTTCACGGGAATTGGCCGTCAATGGGCCGTTTCACCCTGAGCAACGGTGGTCTATTGACACGTAAATCACACACTTCTACGGTGCATTAACGCTACCGTTAACGTTCACGGCAGCGTCCTTTCTGCCCAGGAGGCACCATGCAGTCGCTGAGCCGTGCCCTCATCGTCCTGGCCGAGCTGAACCGCGAGGACCGCCCGTACGGCGTCACCGAGCTGGCCGGCACCGTCGGTCTGCACAAGAGCACCGTGCACCGCATCCTCGCCACGTTCTGCTCCCACGGTCTGGCCGCCCAGGTCGACGACCACCGCTACACCGCGACCGACGGACTGGTGGCACTCCGGCGCCGGGCGCAACGACGCGCCGGCCCCGAGTCCACGCTGGCGCATCTCGGCGACCGGCTCGGTCGGCTCGTCGTCCTCGCCAAGCCGTTGCCGAAGACCGCCGGAACCGTCCTGCAGGTCGCCGCGGTCGCTGGCGGTGGCTCCATCCAGCCCGGTCATGCCGTCTCGCTGCGGCAGAGCGCACTCGGCCGGGCCTATCTGTCCGCGCTGCCGGCCGACCAGGTCAGCGGTACGCCCGATCTGCTCGACACCCTGGAACGGATCCGGGTGTCCGGCTTCGCGCACAACGCGCGACCGGTGGCATCGCTGCCGCGCATGGTCGCGGTCCCGGTCCGCGCCACGGACGGGTCCTGCGCGGGCGCACTGGGCGCCGAGCTGATCCAGCCGGGCTCCGTCGACGAGGTCCGCCGCGTGGTCTCCGTACTGCGGAGCGGCGTCTGATGGCGGCGTACGTCGTCCGGCGGCTGTTCTTCTCGGTCTTCGTCCTGTGGGGCGCCGTCACGATCATCTTCGTCGTACTGCGGCTCGTGCCCGGCGACCCGGCGTACATCATGCTCGGGCCCGACGCGGACCAGGCGCAGGTGGCCGCGCTGCGAGCGCAGCTCGGGCTCGACCATTCGCTGATCCAGCAGTACGCGACGTACCTGGCGAACGTCGTGCACCTGGACTTCGGGCAGTCGTTCCGGTTGAACGCGGACTCGATGACCCTTGTACTGCAACGGGTTCCGGCGACCATCCAGCTCGCGACGACCGCGTTGCTGCTGTCGTTGCTGATCGGTCTTCCGCTCGGCGTGATCGCGGCGCTGCGGGCACACAGCTGGGTGGACCGGACGATCTCGGTCTTCTCACTGATGGGCCAGTCGACCCCGTCGTTCTGGCTGGGCATCGTGCTGATCCTGGTGTTCGCGCGCGGTCTCAAGGTGCTGCCGAGCGCCGGATCGGGAACGTGGTCGCACCTGGTGCTGCCGACGATCACGCTGGCGCTGCCGTTTCTGGCGATCCTCGTCCGGCTGACCCGCAGCGGACTGCTCGAGGTCGTGCACGAGGGCTACGTGCAGACCGCGCGGGCCAAGGGACTCGGCGAGGGCGTTGTCGTTCTGGTGCACGCGTTGCGGAACGCGCTGATCCCGATCGTGACCGTGGTCGGCCTGCAGTTCGGTGCGCTGCTCGGCGGCACGGTGATCGTCGAGACGGTGTTCGCCTGGCCGGGTGTCGGGCGGTTGCTGATCGACTCGATCGGCCGCCGCGACTACGGCGTCGTCCAGGCCTCGATCTTGCTGGTGGCAACCATCTTCGTGGTGATCAATCTGCTCGTTGACCTGCTCTACGGATTCCTGGACCCGCGGGTCCGGCTGGCTGGTGACTGACGTGACTGCAGAACTCTCGGTGGCGGCCCCGGCGACCGCGCGACGCCGTACCAAGGCCGGATCGGCGCGGATCCGGTTCGGGTTCACGGTGATCGCGGCGTACGTCGTGGCCGCGGTGATCGGACCCTGGCTGGTGCACTACAACCCGGTCGACACGCGGACCGCGGATCGGTTGAAACCGCCGTTCAGCCGGCTGTCCGACGGATCGTTCGCGATCTTCGGCACCGACCAGGTCGGCCAGGATCTGCTGGCCCAGATGTTGCAGGGGGCAAGGATCTCGATCGCGGTCGGGCTCGCGACGTTGCTGCTCGCCGGCACCATCGGGGTGACGATCGGCCTGTCCGCCGGGTACTTCGGCGGCTGGCTGGACGGTGTCCTGATGCGGCTCGCAGACATCCAGCTGGCGTTCCCGTCGATCCTGCTCGCGATCTTCATCGCGGCGCTGCTCGGTCCCTCGGTGGTGAATGTGGTGATCGTGCTCGCGGTAGCGAACTGGGTGACGTTCGCCCGGGTCGCCCGCGGGCAGGCGCTCGCGACGAGGCGGCGCGAGTTCGTCGACGCGTCCCGGACGCTCGGCGCCGGGACCTGGCGGTTGATCACCCGGTGCGTACTGCCGGCCTGTGTCGCGCCGGTACTGGTCGTCGCGACCGTCGAGATCGGGCACGTGATCCTGGCCGAGGCGTCGCTGAGCTTCCTCGGTCTCGGGACGCCGGCGTCGACTCCCAGTTGGGGCGTCACCATCGCGAACGGCCGGAACTATCTCGCGGACGCCTGGTGGATCTCGACGATTCCGGGGATCGCGCTGGCGTTCCTGGTGATCTCCCTCGGCGTGCTCGGCGACGCGCTCCGGGACCGCTACGACCCGCGGCTGAGGAGCATGTGATGGCTTTGCTGAGTGTGCGCGACCTGCGCGTCGAGTTCGCCACGTCGGGTGGCGTGGTGACGGCGGTCGACGGTGCGTCGTTCGAGGTCGGCGCGGGTGAAACCGTTGCCCTGCTGGGTGAATCCGGCAGCGGCAAGAGTGTCACCGCGCAGGCCGTGATGGGCATCGTGCCGAAGCCCGCCGGCCGGGTGAGCGGTGGATCGATCACGTACGACGACCGCGACCTGCTCGCCCCGGGGACGGCGAAAGGCCTGCGCGGCCGGGAGATCGCGATGGTCTTCCAGGACCCGTTGAGCTCGCTGAACCCGGTGTTCCGGGTCGGTGCGCAGATCGGGGAGATGTTCCGCCGGCATCGTGGGGCATCGCGCAAGGAGGCCCGGGCGGCCGCGCTGGAGTTGATGAAGCGCGTCGGGATCCCGGCCGCCTCGAAGCGACTGGACGACTACCCGCACCAGTTCTCCGGCGGGATGCGGCAACGGGTGATGATCGCGATGGCGCTCGCTCTGTCGCCCCGGTTGCTGATCGCGGACGAGCCGACGACCGCCCTGGACGTCACGGTGCAGGCGCAGATCATGGACCTGCTCACCCGGTTGCAGGCCGAGGAGGGCATGTCGCTGGTCCTCATCACCCACGACCTCGGAGTGGTCGCGGACGTCGCCGACCGGGTGGTGCTCATGTACGCCGGCCGCGTCGTCGAGACCGGCCCGCTGCGTGAGGTCTACGAACACAGCGGGCACCCGTACACCTCCGGCCTGATGGGCTCCGTCCCCGCCGTCGACGGTCCACGCGAGCGCCTCGTCCCCATTCAGGGATCGCCACCCGACCTCCTAGCCCTCCCGTCCGGCTGCTCGTTCCGTCCCCGCTGCCGGTACGCCGACGCGCTGTGCACCGAACTGGAACCGGCGCTCCGGCAACTCCCCGACCGCCCCGAAACCCACCGAGCTGCCTGCCACCACCCGGAAGGAGCCCTCGCCGATGTCCACTGAGTCGCCGCTGTTGTCGGTGCGGGATCTGCACACCTCGTTCCCGATGCGGTCGTCGGTGTTGCGGCGTACCGTCGGTCAGATCCA
The DNA here is from genome assembly GCF_053611945.1 of Kribbella sp. NPDC054772. Taxonomy (NCBI): domain Bacteria; kingdom Bacillati; phylum Actinomycetota; class Actinomycetes; order Propionibacteriales; family Kribbellaceae; genus Kribbella; species Kribbella sp. NPDC054772. The sequence continues at coordinate 135,653 of NZ_JBSHBJ010000003.1, forward strand.
GGCCGTGGCGGGGGTGTCCTTCGATATCCCGGCCGGCGGGACGCTTGGCCTGGTGGGGGAGTCGGGCTCCGGGAAGTCGACCGTCGCGCGGACGATCATCGGGCTGGAGAAGGCCGGGTCGGGGAGCATCGTCTTCGACGGCGAGGAACTCACCTCGTTGCCCAAGGCCTCCATGCGCCAGGTTCGCCGGCAGCTGCAGATGATCTTCCAGGACCCGTACGCGTCGCTGAACCCGCGGGCGACCGTCGAGCAGATCATCGCCGAGGCGTGGCTGATCCACACCGACGTCGTACCCCGGAACCGGCATCGCGCCGAGGTCCGGGAACTGCTCGAGCGGGTCGGCCTGAACCCCGACCACGCGCAGCGGTACCCGCACCAGTTCTCCGGTGGGCAGCGGCAGCGGATCGGGATCGCGCGCGCACTCGCCCTGCGGCCGAAACTGGTGATCTGCGACGAGGCCGTGTCCGCGCTGGATGTCTCGGTGCAGGCACAGGTGCTGAACCTGCTCGACGACCTGCGGCGTGATCTCGGGCTCGCGTACCTGTTCATCGCGCACGACCTCTCGGTCGTCCGGCACATCTCGGACCGGGTCGCGGTGATGTACCTCGGGCGCGTGGTGGAGACGGCGTCGCAGGACGAGCTGTTCACGCGACCGCTGCACCCGTACACACAGGCATTGTTGTCGGCGGTGCCGGACCCGAAGCCCTGGGACAAGCCGGCCCGCGAGCAGATCATCATCGGCGGTGACGTGCCGTCCCCGGCAGACCCGCCGACCGGGTGCGGCTTCCGCACGCGGTGCTGGAAGGCCGACGACCGCTGTGCGCAGGACGTTCCCGAGCTGACGACCCGCCTCGAGTTGCACCCCGCCGCATGCCATTTCGCCACCGAGCTCGCAGGAGCCGCCCGATGACCGAACTCGTCCTCCTCCGGCACGGCGAGTCCGTGTGGAACGCCGAACATCGCTACCAAGGCCAGCAGGGCAGTGGCCTCAGTGCTCGCGGACGGCAACAGGCGAAGCAGGCAGCGGACTACCTGCAGTCGTTCGAGTTCGACGCGATCGTCGCGAGCGACCTCCAGCGTGTGACGGAGACTCTGCAGCCGTACCTCGACACGCTTGACCAGCCGACCGTCGGCATCGACCGTCGCTGGCGGGAGATCGACGTCGGCACCTGGGGCGGGCGGACCTTCACCGACGTGTACGCCGACGAGCCCGACGTGGTCGACGCCTTCGCGCGCGGCGAGGACGTCGCTCGCGGCGGCGGAGAGACCTTCGCGCAACTACGTGCGCGCGTGTGGGAGGCGACGAGGGAGCTCGCCGATTCCGGAACCAGCGCTGGCGCGACAGACGTGGTGGATGCGGACGCCGGAGCGCGTGCCGGTCGGAGCATACGGCGGGTGCTGGTGGTGACGCATGGCGGGCCGATTCGGGTCGCGGCCGCGTCGGCGCTGCAGCTGCCGCCGGGGGCCGAGATGCTGCTGGACCCGCCGGTGAACTGCTCGCTCACCACGCTGCGCCTCGACGGACTCGCGGCGTACAACGTGCCTACCGGGATGGACCGATGACCTTCACCTTTGTCGCGATGACCTACAACCTGTGGGCCGACTTCCACCTCGACCAACGGCGGGACGCGCTGACGAGCCTGTTCACGACGCGGCCCCCGGACCTGCTCGCCGTACAGGAGCTCCGGCCGGTCACGCGCAAGCTCCTCGACGACGCCCTGCCCGAGCACGACCGAGTCGACGGCACGGCCGGCTGGGAGACCCAGAGCAACCTCTGGTGGCGCCGCGACCTCTTCGAGTACGTCGAGCACGGCGCCGAGGACGTTGGCATCCTGTCGCCCGACGCGCGCTTCTTCTGGGTCCGGTTGCGCACCCCCGACGGCACCGAGCTCGTCTTCAGTACGGCGCACCTCACCTGGCCCGGACACCCGGACGAGCGGGCCGACCACGTTAACCGCCGGATCGCTCAGGCGCGCGCGATCGGCGAGGCGCTCGAACGCCTGGCCGGCGACGGCGCCTGTCTGTTCACCGTCGACATCAACGACATCGGCCCACCGCAGTGGGAGCTCGGCAACGCCGGGTTCCTGGACAGCTTCACCGCCCTCGGCCGGCACTCCCCGGTGACCCACCCGGTCGTGCCGACGGTGGCCACCGGCCCGATCGGCACCCGGTTGTCACCGCTCGCCTCACCACCCAAGGCGATCGACTGGATCTTCGGCCGCGGCCCGCTCGCCGCCCGGTCCAGCGAGGTCGTCGACTTCTTCCACGACGGCCGCGCACCCTCCGACCACTACCCGGTCGTCGCCACCTACACGCTCCACCCCTGAGGAGAACCTTGTGTTGAGGAAGCGAATCGTCGCGGCACTGGCCGTGACCGCATTGGCGGCATTGAGTGCTTGTTCGCCGGCCAGTGAGCCGAGCAGTGACGGCGACCAGGTCCTGCGGTACGCACCGGCGATGTTCCCGGTGTCGCTGGACACCCACAAGTACGCCGGTGAGGAGGCCGTGCAGACCGCGATCCAGCAGATCATGGAGCCGCTGGTCCGCGTCGACGGCGGCAAGATCGTCCCGGTGCTCGCGACGTCGTGGGAGAACCCCGACCCGAACACGTGGATCTTCAAGCTGCGCTCCGGCGTGAAGTTCTCCGACGGTACGCCGTTCACCGCGAAGGATGTCGTCGCGTCGTACCAGCGGCATCAGAAGCTCGACGGGCCGCTCGTACCGCTGTACTCGACGGTGACCGCGTTCGCGGCGACCGACGACCAGACGGTGACCGTGAAGACCAGCAAGCCGCTCGGCACGTTGCTGAGTTCGCTGACGCTGCTGTTCATCGGGCCGGCCGACAAGATCAACACCGACGGGTTCTTCAGCAAGCCGATCGGGACCGGGCCGTTCACCGTCACGGCGTTCCAGCCCGACGAAAAGCTCGAGCTGGCCGCGAACCCGACGTACTGGGACGGTGCTCCGAAGCTGAGCAAGCTCGAGTTCGTGAACATCCCGGAGGTCGCGGGCCGGATCACCGGGCTTCAGAACGGCGAGGTCGACGTCCTGACGCAGATCCCGCCGGACCAGGTCGGGTCGGTGAAGGGGAGTGACGCGATCACCTACTCCACGACGCCGAGCTGGACGTACTACTTCGACTGGTTCAACTCGAACCGTAAGCCCTTCAACGACAAGCGGGTGCGGCAGGCCATGTGGCACGCGCTCAACCTCGAGGGCACGGTCAAGGACCTGTTCGGCGACCTGGCGTCGGTGGCGCAGGCGCCGGTGACCCAGGGCGTGATCGGGGCGCCGAAGCTCTCGCCGTACAGCTACGACCCGGCGAAGGCGAAGCAGTTGCTGGCCGCGGCGGGGTACCCGAACGGGTTCACCACGTCGATGCAGTGGCCGCTGGAAGGTGGGCCGAACATCCGGGCGCTGGCGCAGGCGATGATCTCGGACTGGGCGAAGATCGGCGTGACGGTCAAGCCGCTGGAGAAGGAACGCGCGCAGTGGCTGGAGGACTTCGGCAAGCTCAACTGGGACATGAACCTGCAGACCAACGTGACCGGCACCGGTGACGCCGACTACACACTGGCCCGCCTGTACGTCTGCACCGCCAAGCGCAACGGGTACTGCAATCCCGCGCTCGACAAGCTCCTGCTCGACGCCCGCTCCTCGGTCGACCAGGCCGCCCGGCCCAAGCTCTACGACCAGGCCGGCCAGATCATCTGGGACGACGCCGTCGGGGTCTTCCCGGCCGACCTCGCCTCCAACGCGGCCGTCCGGAGCCGGGTCAAGGACTTCGTGATGCCGCCGAGCGGCCGCCCGCTGTTCGCGAAGGTGAGCGTCTCCGGCAGCTGACCACCTTCTCCACCTTCTCTCCATCTTCTCTGCACCCTTCCACCGAGATCGAACAGCTGCCCCTCCGGCCTGTTCAGCACCGAAGCTGGGTCACGGTTCCGACCGTTGACCTGGTGAGGGGTTGACGGGCCGGAGGGGCGCGGTCTAGCGTCCGGGAAATCGATTGCTCAGCCGAGCGCGGAGGCCGCATGACCGAAACACCTGCCCTGGTCCGGATGGTCGGGATCGGGAAGCGGTACGGCGGCGTTCAGGCGTGTCACGAGGTGGATCTGACACTCGGCGCCGGTGAGGTGCATGCGCTGCTCGGGGAGAACGGCGCCGGCAAGAGCACGTTGATGAAGATCCTCTCCGGCGACGTCACCGAGTTCGACGGCACCATCGAGATCAACGGCAGCCCGGTCCGGTTCAACGGGCCGACCGACGCGCAGGCGGCGGGGATCGCGATGATCCACCAGGAGCTCGACCTGGTCCCGGCGCTGTCCGTCGCGGACAACATCTTCCTCGGCCGCGAACTCCGCAGCCCGCTGCGCACCGTCGATCGCCGCCGGATGGAACGCGCCGCCCGCGAACTGCTCGACCGCGGTGGCGTCAGCCTCGACCCGCGCCGCCCGGTCGGTGAGCTGCGGGTCGGCGAGCAGCAGCTGGTCACGATCGCGAAGGCGATCTCGCTCGACGCCCGGGTGCTGATCATGGACGAGCCGACCTCCGCGCTCACCACGACCGAGGTCGAGCGGCTCTTCGACGTGATCCGCGAGCTACGCCGCGAAGGGGTCGGCATCGTCTACATCTCGCATCGGATGGAGGAGATCGCCCAGGTCGCCGACCGAGCGACCGTGCTCCGCAACGGCCGGATCGTCACCAGCTTCGACCCGCGTGAACTCAGCACGGCGGAGGTCGTCGAGGCGATGGTCGGCCGCCCGGTGCAGACGATGTTCACCACGCCCGACACCGCCACCGGCGACGAGTTGCTGCGCGTGGAGAACCTGGCTCTGAAACCCCGTCGCCCGCGCCCCGGCCGCCGCGACCCGGACGGGATCTCGCTCACCGTCCGCTCCGGCGAGATCGTCGGACTGGCCGGCCTGCTCGGCGCCGGCCGCACCGAACTCCTCGAGACCCTGTACGGCGTCGCTCCCGGCGGCACCCGAACCGGGCAGATCCTTCTGCAAGGCAAACCGATCCGCCCGCGCGGCCCGCGTCAGGCGCTTGCCCAGGGCATCGGTTTCGTCCCGGAGGACCGGCGCGCGTCCGGCCTGGTGCTGTTCCACTCGATCCTCGCCAACACGGTCGTTTCGAGTCTCCCGGCGTACGGGCGGCTCGGGGTGATCGCGCGGCGGATGGAGCGGGCCGCGTCGGTGAAGATGGCGGATCGTCTGCGGCTGAAGTTCGGGCGTCTGCAGGACCAGGTCGGCACGTTGTCCGGTGGTAACCAGCAGAAGGTCGTGTTCGGCCGGATGCTGCTCACCGAGCCCCGGTTGCTGCTGCTCGACGAACCGACCCGCGGTGTGGACGTCGGTGCGAAGGCCGAGATCTACCGCCTGCTCGGCGAGCTCGCCGCGCAAGGTCTCGGCGTACTGCTGGCGTCGTCCGAACTCCCCGAACTGGTCGGTGTCTGCGACCGCGTCGTCGTACTGCGGGACGGGCGCGACGTGGCGTCGTTCAGTACGGCGGACTCGGGCGAAGGGGATCTGCTGGCGGCGGCGATGGGCCAGGGAGCAGTGTTCGACGAGGTCGGAGGAGTGCAGTGACCGACGTACAGGACAAGACCGTCGAGGCGGCGCCGCGGGAGCAGCGCAGCGTCGCGGCGACGTTGTTCCGGTTCCAGAGCGTGTTCGGGCTGATCGCGGTGTTCATCGCGGCGATCGTCTTCTCGCCGCGCAAGAACGGCGAGATCCTCTTCATCAGCGCGGACAACCTCGCCAACGTGGTCCGGGCGGTGTCCGAGATCGGGATCATCGCGGTCGGGATGACGTTCGTGATCCTGATCGGCGGGATCGACCTCTCGGTCGGCGCGGTCCTCGGGCTCGCGGCGGTCGGGTCGGCCGTGCTGATGGTCGAGAACAACTGGGGCTTCCTGCCCTCGGTCGTCCTGGTCCTCGTGGTCGGTCTGCTCTTCGGTGCGCTGCAAGGCGTCGCGACCGCGATGATCGGCATCCAGTCCTTCATCGTGACGCTCGCGGGACTACAGATAGCCAGAGGTCTCGCTCGGATCTGGTCCGGTGGCCAGGGCGTCGCGATCGCGTACGGCGACGGGCCGAACGAGGCACCGTCGTCGTTCGCACTGCTCGGCGAACGCACCTTCGGCGGCCTGGTCCCGATCCCGGTACTGATCTTCGCGGTGGTCGCGATCGCCGCGGTCGTGTTCCTCCGGGTCAGCGCGTTCTCCCGCCATCTGTACGCCGTCGGCGGTAATGAGAAGGCCGCGCGACTGTCCGGCGTACCGGTGGTGCGGGTGAAGATCGCAGTGTTCGCGATCTGCGGGCTGCTCGCGTCGCTGGCCGGCATCGTGCACGCCGTCCAGCTGAACCAGGGCAGCCCGAACGACGGCCTCGGTTACGAGTTGGACGCGATCGCCGCGGTGGTGATCGGCGGCACCAGCCTGGCGGGTGGCCGCGGTTCGGTCGCCGGGACTGTGGCGGGCGCGCTGCTGCTCGGCGTACTGAACAACATCCTCGCCCTGAACAACATCGACTCCAACATCCAGCTCCTGATCAAGGGACTGGTGATCGTTGCCGCCGCCGCGCTGCAGCGACTCCGCCCCACCTCGTAAGGAAGGTTCCGTCATGCATTCTCTGAGAGTTCCCCTGGCCGCAGCAGCCGTCGCCGCACTGGTGCTCGCCGGCTGTGGGACCACCAACGAGCGGACCGCGGGCTCCTCGCCCGGCGCCTCCAAGTCCTGCAAGGGGGCCGACGGCAAGTACACGATCGGGATGAGCCAGGCGAACGTCGCCGAGCCGTACCGGCAGCGGATGGACGACGACATCAAGGCGGCGGCCAAGGACGTGCCGCAGTTCGACGTGAAGTTCGCCGACGCGGCGCAGGACAACGCCAAGCAGGTCGCCGACGTCGAGAACTACATCACCCAGCAGATCGACCTGCTGATCATCAGCCCGAACGAGGCCAAGCCGCTGACCGCGGTGGTGAAGAAGGCCTACGACAAGGGCATCCCGGTGATCGTGCTGGACCGGAAGGTCGAGGGCGACGCGTACACCGGGTTCATCGGCGGCGACAACGTGCAGATCGGTCGCGAGGCCGGGAAGTACATCGCCGAGAAGCTGCTCCCGCAGGGTGGCAACGTGGTGGAGCTCAAGGGGCTGGCCGGCGCGACGCCGCAGGCCGAGCGGCACGAGGGCTTCGTCGAGGGCATCAAGGGCAACCCGAAGGTCAAGGTGATCGCGAGCGCGAGCGGTGACTGGCTGCGGGAGAAGGGCCAGTCGCAGATGGACGCGCTGCTGAAGGCGAACCCGAAGATCGACGTCGTGTACTCGCACAACGACCCGATGGCCGAGGGCGCGTACCTGGCCGCGAAGGCGGTCGGCCGCGAGAAGGACATGAAGTTCACCGGGATCGACGCGCTGCCGATCCCGTCCGGCGGCATCAAGGCGGTCGAACAGGGCCGGCTGTCCGCGACCTTCACCTACCCGACGAACGGCAAGGAAGCCATCGCCGCGGCCAAGAAGATCCTGGTCGACTGCGGGACCATCGAGAAGACCCAGACCCTCCCGACCCGGCTGATCGACGCCTCCAACGCCGCCAAGATCTACGCTGAGGAGAACCCGGCCAACTGACGGTCTACGCCGTACCTGCACCTCTGTCGTGCACTTTACGTACGTAACCTCCAGGGCTTACCAGTGACATGAGAGGATCACCCGCGTGACTGCCTTGCCGAGTGTTTCGTACTCCATCACCGTTCGCCTCGAGGTGCCCGCGGGTGGCTCGACGGTGAGCAAGCTGACGACCGCGGTCGAGCAGGCCGGCGGCCTGGTCACCGCGCTCGACGTGACCGCATCCGGGCACGAGCGGCTCCGGATCGACGTCACCTGCGCCGCGGCCGACACCGAGCACGCCGGCCGCCTGGTCGAGGCGATGCGCGCCGTCCCCGGCGTCGAGATCGCCCGGGTCTCGGACCGGACCTTCCTGATGCACCTCGGCGGCAAGATCTCGATGGAGGCCAAGCACCCGATCCGCAACCGTGACGACCTGTCGATGATCTACACGCCAGGTGTCGCGCGGGTCTGCCTGGCGATCGCGGCCAACCCCGACGACGCCCGTCGGCTGACCATCAAGCGCAACAGCGTCGCGGTGGTCACCGACGGTTCGGCCGTACTCGGGCTCGGCAACATCGGCCCGAAGGCCGCGCTGCCCGTGATGGAGGGCAAGGCGGCACTGTTCAAGCGGTTCGCCGGGATCGACGCGTGGCCGCTGTGCCTGGACACCCAGGACCCCGAGGCGATCATCCAGGTGGTCAAGGCGATCGCGCCCGGGTTCGCCGGGATCAACCTGGAGGACATCTCCGCGCCGCGCTGCTTCGAGATCGAGGCCCGGCTGCGCGAGGAACTCGACATCCCGGTCTTCCACGACGACCAGCACGGTACGGCGGTCGTGGTGCTGGCGGCGCTGTTCAACGCGCTCCGGGTGGTCAGCAAGGACATCACGAACGTCCGGGTGGTGCTCTCCGGCGCCGGCGCGGCCGGTACGGCGATCCTCAAGCTGCTGCTCGCGGCCGGGGTCAAGGACACCTGCGTCGCCGACATCGACGGTGTCATCCACACCGAGCGCGCCGGGCTGTCGCCGGAGCTGCGCTGGATTGCGGAGAACACCAACGCCGCGAAGTACAGCGGCGACCTGAAGGGCGCGGTCGCCGGGGCGGACGTGTTCATCGGCGTCTCCGCGCCGAACATCCTGACCGGTGCCGACATCGCGACGATGAACGACGACGCGATCGTGTTCGCGCTCGCCAACCCGACCCCCGAGGTGGACCCGGCCGAGGCCGGCGAGCACGCCGCCGTGGTTGCGACCGGCCGTAGCGACTACCCGAACCAGATCAACAACGTGCTGGTCTTCCCGGGCGTGTTCCGCGGCCTGCTCGACGCGCAGTCGTCGAAGGTGTCGATCGAGATGGAGCTGGCCGCCGCCCGCGCCCTGGCCGGTGTCGTGACCGACGAGGAGCTGAACGCGGCGTACATCGTGCCGAGCGTCTTCCACCCCGAGGTGCACACGATGGTGGCGCACGCCGTCCGCGACGCAGCCGGCGGCAAGGTTCCGGCGCACGAGAGCTACCCGGACGACTCGCCGGCGTGACCGTGTCCGTGGCGGGGGAGACGAAGTCGAGCCGGCGGACCGTCTGGCTCTGGCGGATCGCGTTCGTCGCGGCGGTCGCGCTGCAGCTGTACGGCGTCTACGCACCGCGCGAGGCGGGTCCGCACGTCGGGATCCCGCAGATCGACAAGGTCGCGCACCTTTTCCTGTTCGCGGCCGTGGCGTTCACCGGGCTGAAGGTCGGCGTACCCGCGCGCTGGTTGCTCGGGGCCCTCGCCGCGAACGCGGTCGTCAGCGAACTCGTCCAGCACTGGCTGCTTCCGCAGCGCGACGGGGACCCGTTCGACGCGCTCGCGGATCTCGCCGGGGTCGCGCTGGGTGCCTGGCTAGCCTCGAGATTGTTCGGCCGCGCGAACCGTCGTACGCCATGATGGGGGTATGACGGTCTCGACCCTGACCGGTTCGCTGCTGGTGGCGACCCCGTTGCTCGACGAGCCGCCCTTCCGCCGGTCGGTGATCCTGCTGCTGGACCACGACGACGACGGTGCACTCGGGGTGGTGATCAACCGCGCCGCGGACCTGTCCGTGGACCGCGTCCTCCCCGACTGGTCGTCGGCGGTCGACGAGCCCGGCGTCCTGTTCATGGGTGGCCCGGTCGGCACCGACAGCGCCCTCGCCGTCGCCGAGGTGATCGAAACCACCGACCCACCCGGCTGGCGCGGCTGCTTCGGCCGGATCGGTCTCGTCGACCTCGACGTACCGCCGGAACTGCTCGAGGGCGCCATCTCCCGGATGCGGATCTTCGCCGGGTACGCCGGCTGGTCCAGCGGCCAACTCGAGGGCGAGATCGCCGAAGGCGCCTGGTACGTCGTCGAGTCGGAACCCGAAGACGTCTTCGGCCACACCCCCGAAACCCTCTGGCGCCGAGTCCTCCGCCGCCAAACCGACCAGATGGCCTACGTAGCCACCTACCCCGACGACCCCACCCAGAACTAACCCCCACCCCCAAGTGGTGACTGTGTGTGGCACAGGAAAGTCGCCGCTGCGCGCAGGTGAGCGTGCGGCGGCGACCCTCTGCTGTGTGCGGTGGGTTACTCCTCGCCGCCGTCGTTGCCTTCGTCGCCGGGGTTGAGGGAGTCCCAGATCTCCTTGCACTCGGGGCAGACCGGGAAACGCTGCGGGTCGCGGCTCGGGACCCAGACCTTGCCGCAGAGGGCGACGACGGGCGTGCCCATCACCATCGCCTCGGTCAGCTTGTCCTTGGGCACGTAGTGCGAGAACCGTTCGTGGTCCCCGTCGTCCAGTGACGGCTTGGTGCGCTCGTCGACGACCGTCTCCGCGCCCGGGCTCAGCTGAGTACTCATGCCCCGAGTGTAGGCCGCGTCACCAGCCGATCCGGAACTTTTCCACAGCGGGAAGATTCGCGGGGCAACCCGGGGCAGATCACGGCATGTTCTCTGGCGTGACCGACCAAAGGAGGCAGTATGAGTCTCGTGGAACCCATTCCCGACCCGCCGGACGTCCTGACCCGAGTGGCCGCGCCGATGACCAGGGCCGATCTGGATCGGATGCCCGATGACGGGTACCGGCACGAGCTCATCGACGGGGCGCTCCTCGTGACACCGAGCCCGTCCTTCAACCACCAGGATGTGGCCGTCAACCTGTTGATCCAGCTGAGGCAGGCGTGCCCGCCGGAGCTCTACGTCATGGCGGCGCCGTTCGACATGGTGCTGGCGGACGACACGGTGATGATCCCGGACCTCCTGGTCGCCCGCCGTGACGCATTCACGAAGCGCGACCTGCCCGGGCCGCCGCTGCTCGCGGTCGAAGTGTTGTCGCCGAGCACGCGGCGCTTCGACGCGATGGTCAAGTTCTCGCGGCTCGAGGCGGCGGGGTGTCCGGCGTACTGGGTGGTGGATCCCGACACGCCGAGTCTGATCGCGTGGGAGTTACGGGACGGCGCATATACGCAGGTCGCGAAGGCTACCGGGGAGGAATCGGTGCGGCTGACGAGCCCGTTCGACGTGACGGTGGTGCCGGCGGATCTGATCTCGTAACAGATCTCGGGTAACCTTCCTGCCCGGCTCACTGTCGACTTTCGGGGGAGTAGCTGTCTGTGGATTCGCATGTGCCGGCCGGCCCCGGCGTGCTCCCTCCGGCGTACCCGGATCGCGCCGCCTGGGGAACCGCGAACAAACTGCGAGCCTGGCAGGCGGAGGCGCTCCAGCTCTATCTCGACAGCAACCCGCGGGACTTCCTCGCGGTGGCGACGCCGGGAGCGGGCAAGACGACCTTCGCGCTGACCGTGGCCGCCGAGCTGCTGCACCGGCGGCAGATCGAGCGGATCACCGTGGTGACCCCGACCGAGCACCTCAAGGTCCAGTGGGCCGAGGCCGCCGACCGGGCCGGGATCGCGATCGACCCGTCGTTCGCCGGGCGGCGCGGGAAGACCAACAAGGACTTCCAGGGCGTCGCGGTGACGTACGCCGGGATCGCGGTGAACCCGCTGGCGTTCCGGGTCCGGACCGAGCGGTTCAAGACCCTGGTGATCCTCGACGAGGTGCACCACGGCGGTGACGCGCTCAGCTGGGGCGACGGCGTCCGCGAGGCCTTCGAACCCGCGGCCCGCCGGCTCTGCCTGACCGGTACGCCGTTCCGCAGCGACGACAACCCGATCCCGTTCGTCACGTACGAGACGGGTCACGACGGCGTCGCCCGGAGCAAGGCGGACTACACCTACGGGTACGGGCACGCCCTGCGCGACCACGTCGTCCGCCCGGTGATCTTCATGTCGTACTCCGGCGAGATGCGCTGGCGCACGAAGGCCGGTGACGAGGTCGCCGCGCGGCTCGGCGAACCGCTGACCAAGGACCTGACCGCGCAGGCGCTGCGCACCGCGCTGGACCCGGCCGGTGAGTGGATGGGTGCCGTGCTCGCGGCCGCCGACAAGCGGCTGACCGAGGTACGGCGGCACATGCCCGACGCCGGCGCACTGGTGATCTCGGGTGACCAGAACACGGCCCGTGCGTACGCGAAGACGCTCCGGGAGATCACCGGCGAGTCGCCGACCGTCGTGCTGTCCGACGAGAAGGCGGCGAGCAAGAAGATCGCGAAGTTCTCCGAGGACGAGTCCCGGTGGATGGTCGCCGTACGGATGGTGTCCGAGGGTGTCGACGTACCGCGGCTGGCTGTTGGCGTGTACGCGACGCCGACGTCGACGCCGCTGTTCTTCGCGCAGGCGGTCGGCCGGTTCGTGCGGGCCCGGAAGCGGGGTGAGACGGCGTCGGTGTTCGTGCCGTCGGTGACCCGGCTGCTCGGGTTCGCGGCCGAGATGGAGGTCGAGCGGGACCACGTCCTCGGGCGGAAGAACAACAACGAGGACGGCGACATCTTCGCCCTCGAGGACGACCTGCTGAAGCAGGCGAACCAGGCCGAGGGCGCCAGCGACGAGCTCGAGGGGAACTTCGAGGCGCTCGGGTCGGACGCGAGCTTCGACCGCGTGGTGTTCGACGGCGGCGACTACGGGACCGGTGGCGACAACGCGTCGGACGAGGAACTCGACTTCCTCGGGCTGCCCGGACTGCTGGAGCCGGACCAGGTGCGGGAGCTGCTGCACAAACGGCAGCAGAAGTCACTCGCGGCGCAGAAGAAGTCCCGGCCCGCGGCGGCCGAGCGCGAGGACCCGACCCCGACGGAGCTGGCGACGCACGAGCAGATCGCCCTGCTCCGCCGCGAGCTCAACGGCCTGGTCGCCGCGTGGCACCACCGCACCGGCCAACCGCATGGCGTGATCCACAACGATCTGCGCCGCAAACTCGGCGGTCCCGCCGCAGCCCACGCGTCCTCCATCCAGCTGAAGGAACGCATCGAACTGATCCGCGACTGGGCCACCCAACGCCGCGCCTGACCACCCGCCGGCCGCAGCGTCGACGGAACCCACTGACAACACCTAATGGGGACGGTGTAAAAAACAATTAGTGTTTAAAATACCCAAATAGTTTGGAAATAGAACCGAGGGGAGCCACGAAGTGTTCAACAC
>NZ_JBSHBJ010000003.1:148800-163871 GCF_053611945.1 Kribbella sp. NPDC054772
GCCTATCCCCCCCGCGCGCCGCGAGAGGCATCCACCAAAAACAAACCTCCATTTGGGTTATTTCTAACACTTTTTTTTTGTTAACAAGTCCCCATTGCTTGTCGCAGGCTCCCGGAGCTGCGCCCCGAGGTGATCCCCGAGGCCCAGCACCTCCTCACGAGGTCGAGGTGCTGGGCCTCAGCTTTTACGGGCGGTAGACGTGGACGTAGTCGATCTGCATCGACCCGGAGGTGACCGTCGGCGGGATCTTGCCGTACACGAACAGGTCGAGGATCAGCGCGTCACTGCTGCCGGCGGTGTAGGCGCCCTGGCGGCAGATCTCCTTGCCGTCGAGGTACCAGACCGTCTGGTCCGGTCCGAGCTGCTGCGCGATCGTGTGCCAGTCCGAGGTGAGGTCGGTCGGCGACTGGTACGTGCAGCCGCCGCCGGGGGACTGGTGGTTGGTCAGGTACAGCGCCTTGTGGTTGTCGCTGTAGAACTCGTAGGTGTCCTGCTCGTTGGAACCGTTGCCGTTCCAGGTCCACGTGGACGGCCAGAACCCCTTGTCCGCCGGGAGCTTCAGCCGGGTCTCGACGTAGTCGCCGGTCTTCACGGCGAACGGCTTCGACGGCTCGTGCCCGCACGCCTGACCGGTCGTGATCAGCGCGCCGGACCAGTCGTACCCGCTCGCCGGATTGTTCTTCTTCGCGGTCATCGTCAGCTTCCCGTCGCGCACCGACAGTGCGTCCCAGGTGTGCCACTCGAGCTGCTGGTTGCCCTTGTTGCCGAGGCACTGGTCGGCTTCCGCGTTCGAGTGGATGGCCCACTTCGTGCGGTCGATCGCCGTCCCGTTGAACTCGTCGGCGAACACGAGCGTGCCCGGCCCGGCCGGCACCGTAGGCTCAGTGCGCTGGTCGGCCACGGCAGCGGCCGCGGGGATGACCAACAGCCCGAGAACCACCGGAATCGTAAGTAACTTACGCATCAAGCAGATCCTTCCGTCGGAATCCAACGGGTCAAACAGTCGCTTGATCAGGCCGGGCTTGTCAACTTCTGAATTCCGATCACTTCCAGCAGCCGGAGCGCCTGGTCGGACGGCGACCCCGGCTCGGCCGTGTAGAGCACCACCCGCTGGTCGCGTTCCGGTACGACGAGCACCTCGCAGATCACGTCGATCCGCCCGACCTGCGGATGGAAGATCGTCTGGCACAACGACTGCTGCCGCCCCACTTCGTGCCGCGCCCAGATCTCCGCGAACTCCGCACTCCCGTCCTGCAGGTCGCGCACCAACCGGGCGAGCTCCGGATCATCCGGGTACGTGCTGGTCGCCGCCCGCAGATCGGCTGCCGCCTCGCGGGCGAACTCCCGCGTCGCGTCCGCATCGAAGAGCTCCGTCTGCCGATCCGTCAGGAACCGCAACCGCAGCAGGTTCCGCTCCCGCGCCGGCATCGCGGAGAAGTCCGTGATCAGCGCCGCCGCCAACGGGTTCCACGCGAGTACGTCGTACTTCGCATCGAGCACCAGACCCGGTACGTCGAGTCGCGCGAGCATCCGCAGTACGCCGGAGCGCACGTCCGCGGGTGGACCGGGCGGGGGACCAGGCTGCTCGCCGGCCAACCGGAACAGGTGGGCGCGCTCGTCGTCGGACAACCGCAGCGCGCGGGCGAGCCCGGTCAGCACCGGCCGCGACGGGCGTGGGCCGCGACCCTGCTCGAGGCGCGTGTAGTAGTCCGTCGACATCGTCGCGAGGCTCGCCACCTCTTCGCGACGGAGGCCCGGCGTACGGCGTCGGAGTCCCGCGGGGAGGCCTACGTCGGACGGTTGCAACGCGGACCGTCGTACCCGGAGGAACTCCGCCAGCCCGTCGCGATCCACGCGTCCCAGGATCGCAGGCCGGGTGCGGCGTATCCAGGGACGGCCGGTCCCAGGCTCGGCTCGCTCTGCCTCGGACGGACGATCCGCTCGAAGGTTGACCGCATGAACACGCAGAAGATCGCGCTCGTCACGGGCGCCAACAAAGGCATCGGCCGGGAGATCGCGCGGCAGTTGGGCGAGCGTGGGTTCACCGTGCTGGTGGGCTCGCGGGACCTCGAGCGCGGCGCGACGGCGGTGCAGGAACTGGTTGCTGAGGGCCTCAATGCGGTCGGGATCCAGGTGGAGGTGACCGACGAGGAGTCGGTGCGCGCGGCGGCTGAGTGGGTCGCGGCGGAGTACGGGCGGCTCGACGTACTGATCAACAACGCGGCGATCATCCCGGCGGGCGACGACGCCGCCTCGCGGATCGGGGCCGGCGTACTGCGGTCCGCGTTCGAGACGAACGTGGTGGGTCTGGTGGCTGTGACGCAGGCGTTCCTGCCGCTGCTGGAGAAGGCCGGGGAGGCGCGGATCGTGAACCTGTCGACGTCGCTGGCGTCGTTCGAGCAGGTCGGGGATCCGGAATCGCGGATGTCGACCGTGCTGACGCTCGGCTACAACTCGTCGAAGGCGGCGGTCAACATGGTCACGGTGATGCTCGCCAACGAGCTGCGCGGCAGCGGCATCCTGGTCAACGCCGCCGACCCCGGCAACTGCGCCACCGACATGGGCGGCTGGACCGCGCAGCGCACCCCCGCCCAGGGAGCGACGGTCGCGGTCGGGCTCGCGACGCTGGACGCCGACGGCCCGACCGGCCAGGTGTACGCCGAAGCGGGCCGCCTCCCCTGGTGACGCGCACGGGTGCTGACGCGCCAGGCGGGACGCGCGGGTGCGGACGCGCGCGGGTGCCCGTGGGGGTGGTGACGCGCGGGTGGTGACGCGCGCGGGGTGACGCGCGGGATGGTCAGACGATGGCGCCGGACCAGGCGAGGGCCTGTTTGAGGAGCTGGCCGCGGCCGCCCTCGAGGTCGTTCAGCAGGCTCGGCGCCAGGGCTTCCTCGGGGGTCAGCCAGGTCAGTTCGAGGGCGTCCTGGCGCGGGTTGCACTCGCCGGTCACGGGGACGACGTACACCAGCGCGACCGCGTGCTGGCGGGGGTCGTGCAGCGGGGTCATGCCCGGGAACGGGAAGTACTCCGCGACCGTGACCGGGACCAGCGTGGCGGGCAGCCGCGGGAACGCGGCCGGGCCGAGGTCCTTCTCGATGTTGCGCTGCAGCGCGTCGCGGATCGACTCGTTGTGCTGGACGCGACCGGACACCAGTGTGCGGGTGATCTCGCCGGTCGCGTTGGAGGTCCGGAGCAGGACCCCGATGTGCTCGATCTGGCCGGACGTGTCGACCCGGACCGGGACCGCTTCGACGTACAGGATCGGCACCCGCGTGCGGGTCTCGGCGAGCGCGAACTCGGAGAGCCAGCCGGGGTTCGGGTCAGGCGTGCGCAGCGACGACGTCATGGGGACATCTTTGCTTACCCCCTGAAACCGCGAAGCTACCGGGATAGGCACCGGTGGTGAACGCTCGGCGCGAACCACGGAGCGACCGGGAGAGGCACGAACGGTGAACGCTCTAAGCGGATGGGGGAGGGGTGGGACGGAAGGCGGCTCGGTACGCGGTGGGGCTGAGGCCGAAGGTGGTGCGGAAGCGGCGGGTGGCGTGGCTCGGGTCGTGCCAGCCGACCAGGGCGCCGATGGTCGCGACCGGGAGCTCGGTCTCGATCAGCAGGCCGGCGGCGCGCTCGGCGCGGATCCGGTTCAGGTAGGCCATCGGTGAGATCCCGGCCGTCCGCCCGAACAGCCGGACCAGGTACCCGGGCGCGAGGTTGACGGTCGAGGCCAGCCGTTCGAGCGTCCACGCCTCGGCGATCCCGGCCTCGAGCGACCGCATCGCGTGTTCGACCACCGGATGCGACGCCCCGCCCGGCACCAGCGCACCGGACATCAGACCGAAGATGTCCGGACCGAGGTACGCGTTGCGCACCACCAGCCCGTCGCAGTCGGTGTACCCGTGCCACTCACCCGGCCGCAGCACAACGACCGAATCCGCGCCCAGCTCGACCTCGCCGCTCGCCGACACATGCGTACCGCGACCCGCCACCACGACCGCGATCTCGAAGAACGCGTGGCTGTGCGGCGCGACGTCGGCGAACAGCTCGATCCGCTCGCCCGCGACCGGCAGCCGCGGGTCCGGGAAGACCTCGTGGCTCAGCACGTTGTGCATCCGCACCTCCAGGAGGTCAAGAACGGTCAAGTCCTGGTCAATCCCTGCCTGTCCCCGGCGCTGCCCATCCGAGAACCTGGAAACACCTTCCAGGCCAACGGAATCCGAGGAGTACGCCGATGACCACCACCGAGCCTACGGCACCTGTGACCGTCGACGAGGAGACCATTTCCGCCTACCACCGCGACGGCGTGGTGCGGATCAAGAACATCATCAGCCGCGACGAGGCGGCCCGGTTCGCGGCCGCCGCGACCGAGTGGACCGCGAACGCCGACGACCTGTCCAAGGAGTCGAAGATCTTCAACCAGTACGTCAACGTCTGGCAGCAGAACGACGTGCTGCGGGAGCTCACCCTGGACCCGCGGCTCGCGGCGGTCGCCACCGCGCTGGCCGGCGTACCGCTGCGGATCTGGCACGACCAGTTGCTGATCAAGCCACCGCACAACGGTGCCGCGACCGAGTTCCACCAGGACGCGCCGTACTGGCCGCACGCCGGGTCGCGGGCGTCGCTGTCGGCCTGGGTCGCGCTCGTCGACGTACCGGTGGAGAAGGGCTGTATGACGTTCATCCCCGGCTCGCAGAACCACCAGAACCTGCGCAGCCAGGACCTGTCCGACCGCGACGACATGTTCCGCGCGGCGCCCGATCTGCGCTGGGAGGAGCGGCTGACGATCCCGCTGCAGGCCGGCGACTGCACCTTCCACAACGCGTATCTTGCGCACTCGGCGACGCCGAACTGCACCGACGACCCGCGGATCGCGCACGTGGCGATCTACTTCGACGCGGAGGCGACGTACACCGGCGCCGGCCATGTCTGCACCGACGGCCTCGAACTGCGGGTGGGCGAGACCCTCGACCATGAGCTGTTCCCGCGCGTGTGAGCGTTTACAACGTGGCATAAGTTGTCATCGTGCGTCTGCTCACCGATATCCGCCCGCTCCGTGAGTCCGCCGATTTCCGGCGGTTGTGGATCGGGTCGACGGTGTCGCAGCTCGGCCAGCAGATGACGGCCGTCACGGTGTCGATCCAGGTCTACGCGTTGACGCACTCGACGTTCTCCGTCGGTCTGGTGGGCCTGTTCTCGCTGGTCCCGCTGATCGTCTTCGGGCTGTACGGCGGGGCGATGGCCGACGCGATCGACCGCCGTACCCTCGCGCTGGTCTCGTCGACCGGGTTGTGGCTGCTCTCCATGGTTCTGGTGCTGCAGTCACACCTCGACTGGGGACAGGTCGGGGTGCTGTACGCCGTCGTGGCCTGTCAGTCGGCGTGTTTCGCGGTGAACAACCCGGCCCGGTCCGCGATCATCCCGCGGTTGATCCGGCCCGAACTGCTGCCGGCCGCGAACACGCTCAGCCAGGCCGCGTTCAACCTGGGCTTCACCGCCGGACCGTTGCTCGGCGCGGCGGTGATCGCCTGGCAGGGTTTCGCGGCGGCGTACCTGGTCGACGTGGTCACTTTCACCGCGGCGCTGTACGCGCTGTTCCGGCTGCCGGCGGTGCCGCCGACCGGAGCGGTCCGGCGGGCCGGCCTGCGGTCGGTGCTCGAGGGGTTCGCGTTCCTGCGGGCGGCGCCGGCGCTGCTCGCGACATTCCTCGCGGACATCCTCGCGATGGTGTTCGCGCAGCCGCGGGCGTTGTTCCCGGCGGTCGCGGGCGCGTTCTTCGCGGGCGGTGTGCGGACGGTCGGCGTACTCCAGGCCGCACCGGCGATCGGGGCTCTGATCGGGGTGATCTTCTCCGGCTGGGTGACCCGGGTACGGCGTCAGGGCGTGGCGATCGTGCTGGCGATCACGGCGTACGCGACCGCCGTCGGGCTCTTCGGGCTGTCCCGCACGATCTGGCTCGGGGTGGCGTTGCTCGCGATGTCCGGGGCGGCCGACATGGTCAGCTCGGCGTACCGGAACACCGTGCTGCAGTCCGCGGCACCGGACGCGATGCGCGGCCGGCTGCAGGGCGTGTTCATCGTGGTCGTGGCCGGCGGTCCGCGGCTCGGTGACTTCGTCGCGGGGACGACGGCGTCACTGACCAGCCCGACCGTCGCGCTGCTCGGCGGCGCAGCGGTCTGCATCACCGGCCTGCTGATCCTGCTGGCCCGCAACCGCCCCTTCCGGGTCTACGACTCGCGAACCCGAGAACTTAGTTAGCCGCCGGTCGCCAGCTTCTTCAGCACGGTGAACCAGGAGTCCAGGTCCGGGTTGATCTCGGTCATCGGCTTGTCGCCGACGGTGACGATCTTGCGGTCACCGAGCGGCTTCTTCAGCTTGATCGGGGTCACCGAGGCGTTGCTGTCCGGCGGGCAGGGCGTGTCGACGTCGACGTACGCGAGGATCTTGTCCTCCTTCTGCTCGACGCGCAGGTCGCTCGAACAGCTCAGCGAGGTGGCGATCAGCAGGTCCGCCTCGTCGTACTTCGGGGCGTTCTGGATCCACTTCAGGTACTTCGGCTTGTTGCCCTTCACGACCTGGTAGTACTGCACCGGCTGCGGGTTCTTCTCCGTGCCGGTGCCGTCGCCGTCGCCGAGGAACGTGCCGAAGATCATGTCCACGCACGGGTCCTTCATGTCCGGCCCGTCGATCGCGCCGAACGCCCGCGCGGCCTTGTAGCAGCCGACCGCCTCGCGGTTGAACGAGATGTTGAAGCCGACCAGGATCAGCGCGCCGATCACCATCGCGATGGCGAGCATCCGGCGCGACTTCAGCTGCTGCGGGCCGAGGATGCCGGCCGCCCGGCGGGCCTCCTCAGGGGTCGCGTCGGCGGGCACCGGGGTGCTGCGGAACAGTGCGGTGATCGAGCTCGTCCACTGCGGATTGATGATGGTCGGAACGGCGTAGACCAGGATCAACGCCACGGCCACGAGGACGGCGGGGAGCAGCGACCAATAATTTCGCACGGCAGCAAGATACGGGCCCATCGGTCCGCGCCCGAATAGCGGATACCCTGACAACGTGCCAGCCGAGACCTCGCAGACGCTCGACCGGGGACTCACGGTCCTCGAGTTGCTGGCGGACGCACCGGACGGGCTCTCCATCACCGAGCTCGCCGCGGCGCTGGGAGTCAGTCGGACGGTGGTGTACCGCCTCGTGAACACCCTCGAGCTGCATCGGCTCGTCCGCCGGGACAGCGAGGGCCGGGCCCGCCTCGGTCTCGCCGTACTCCATTACAGCCGGCGCGTGCAGCCCACGCTCCGTGACGCCGCCCTGCCGGTACTGCGCTCACTCGCGGAGGACACCGGTGCGACCGCGCACCTGACCGTCGCGGACGGTGAGGAAGCGCTGGCGATCGCCGTGATCGAGCCGAGCTGGACCGACTTCCACGTCTCGTACCGGATGGGGTCGCGGCACGCGCTCGACCAGGGCGCGGCCGGCAAGGCGATCCTGGCGGGCCGCCGCAAGCCCGACCCGGCCGGCCGGCCGTTCGTGATCACCGCCGGCGAGCTCCAGGCCGGCGCCCAGGGTGTGTCGTCGCCCGTGCTCGGCGTACCGGGTGTCGAAGCTTCGATCGGCGTCGTGGTCCTCGGCAAGCTCGATCGCGATTTCGTCGGCCCCCGCGTGGCCCGCGCCGCCGTCGAGGTCGCCAAACGCCTCGCCTGACGACCGAGCAGCCCCGGGGTCCGGATCTCCAGGCCATCACAATCCGCGTTCGCCGGCTCGCCGCCGCTCAGCGCCGCGCCGAAGTTGCGATTGTGATGGCCTGGGGATCCGGGACTACTGCTTGGTTGCCGCGTTCACCAGCGGTAGGACGCGGTGCGGGATCTGCTCGGCCAGGGCGATCACCGTGGAGGCGCGCTGGATGCCGCGGACGATGACCACCTGGTCGATCACGCGTTGCAGGTCGGCGTTCGAGCGAGCGACGATGCGGCACCAGAGGTCCTCGGCGCCGGTGATCGTGTGCACCTCGAGAACCTCGGGGATCCGGGCGAGCGCTTCGGCGACCGTGGTGTGTCCGGAGCCCTGCTCGATCTGCAGTGTGGCGAACGCGGTCACCGGGTAGCCGATCGCGGTGGTGTCGATGTCGGGACCCCAACCGCGCACCACGCCGTCGCGTTGCAAGCGGTCCAGCCGCGCCTGCACCGTCCCGCGCGCCACCCCGAGCCGCCGGGACGCCTCGAGGACGCCGACCCGCGGTTCGGCGGCGAACAACTCCAGGATCCGCGCATCCAGCGCATCCACCGACACGAGCACCTCCGGGGAGATAGTCAGGCTGACCAAACAGTCCAGCGAAGTCCCCACAATACTGCACAACCTGCGTAGTGAAACAACGAACTGTTGCACAACCTGTCGCCCTCCGACGAGGCTCGGTGCACGTACCCGACCCGGGAGGACCCCGATGACCAGCACCGACCTCACCCCCGCAGAGCTCGACGCCGATCTCGACCTCGACCAGCTGAAGCAGCTCGTCGGACTGGTGCCGTACGACGAGAGCACCGACCCGTTCCCGGTGACCTCGATGGACGCGCTCGTTTTCGTGGTCGGCAACGCCACGCAGACCGCGAAGTACTACCAGCTCGCGTTCGGCATGGACCTGGTCGCGTACGCCGGCCCCGAGACCGGCCTCAAGGAAAGTAAGGCCTACGTCCTGAAGGCCGGCTCCGCGCGCTTCGTCATCACCGGCGGCGTGAGCCCGAAGAGCCCGCTGCACGACCACCACCGCAAGCACGGCGACGGCGTCGCGGACATCGCGCTCGAGGTCCCGGACGTGGACAAGTGCATCGCGCACGCGCGCAGCGTCGGCGCGGTCGTCCTCGAGGAGCCGAACGACGTCTCCGACGAACACGGCACGATCCGCCGGGCCGCGATCGCGGCGTACGGCGACACCCGGCACACTCTGATCGACCGCAGCCGGTACGACGGTCCGTACCTGCCCGGCTTCGTCACGGCGGCCACCAAGGTGACGCGGCCCGAGGGGCACCCGAAGCGGCTGTTCCAGGCGATCGACCACGTGGTCGGCAACGTCGAACTCGGCAAGATGGACGAGTGGGTTGCCTTCTACAACAAGGTGATGGGCTTCGTGAACATGGCGGAGTTCATCGGTGACGACATCGCCACCGACTACTCGGCGCTGATGAGCAAGGTCGTCGCCAACGGCAACCACCGGGTGAAGTTCCCGCTGAACGAGCCGGCGATCGCGAAGAAGAAGTCGCAGATCGACGAGTTCCTGGAGTTCTACGACGGCGCCGGCGCGCAGCACATCGCACTGGCCACCAACGACATCCTGCGGACCGTCGACATCATGCGGGCCAACGGTGTCGAGTTCCTCAACACTCCCGACTCCTACTACCAGGACCCAGAGCTGCGGGCCCGGATCGGCGAGGTGCGGGTGCCGATCGAGGAACTGCAGTCGCGCGGGATCCTGGTCGACCGCGACGAGGACGGGTACCTGCTGCAGATCTTCACGGCGCCCCTCGGCGACCGCCCGACGGTGTTCTACGAACTGATCGAGCGGCACGGCTCGCTCGGCTTCGGCAAGGGCAACTTCAAGGCGCTGTTCGAGGCCATCGAGCGCGAACAAGAGCGTCGCGGCAACCTCTGACGGCATCGGGCCGGCTGCTCCCCGGCGAGGTTAATCGGGTAACCCGGACGCAGAACCTTGCCGGGAGCAACTGCACACGGCGTGTCGCCGTCCGATTACCGGAATGACTGTCGGGGCAAGCTCCGTTCGCGTAGTGTGCCTTCCTGAGTGGGCGTCGGGGCGTGCACTCAGGAAGGGTTTCGTCATGAAGACACTGAGCCTTCTGCTCAGCACCGCGGGCCTGGCTGGGGTGGGCGCGATCGCCCTTTCCGCCCCGCCCGCCGAGGCGGCGACTGCCGCCACCAACTGCTCTGGCGCGACATCCATCGCTTCGGCGCCGATGTTGCGCGACCACAAACCGCCGAGCTGGGGCACGATCCGGCTCGTCCGCGACAACTGCTCGCAGTACTGGGCCGAGATCACCATGGCATCGCCTGTGGTGGCGAACGCGAAGGCCAACGCCTTCCTGGTGCAGTACGGCGGCGGCAACAACGGCCGGGTGGTCAGTTGCGACACCAGCGGCGGCAACGGTTCGGTCGTCGCCGGACAGCGCACCTGCCGGACGCCGAAGATCAAGGCGAGCAGCGGGAGCATCACGTTCGCCGCGATCGGCCGGGAGTACCACAACTACGGCGGCGGCTACGAGGAGATCTCGGAGAACGCCACCAGACGCACCCGCTGACCTGAGACGGCCACCGGAGAAGGGCGCAGTACCGCGCAGTAGACCGTAGGCTCGCTGTATGAGTGAGGTTGTCGACAAGCTGCGTCAGGTACTGCCGCCCGAGGCGCTGGTGACCGATCCGGACCGGATGGAGAGCTACCGGTACGACCGGGCGATGTTCTGCCCGGCCGGCATGCCGCTCGCCGTCGTCCTGGCCCGGGAGACCGCGCACGTCCAGGCGGCGGTGCGGGTGGCGAACGAGACCGGCGTACCGATCGTGCCGCAGGGCGCGCGGTCCGGCCTGTCCGGCGCGGCCAACGCGCTGGACGGCTGCATCGTGGTCTCGCTCGAGAAGATGGACCGGATCCTGGCCGTCGAGCCGGTCGACCGGTACGTCGTGACGCAACCGGGCGTGTACAACGCAGTACTGTCCCGTGCCGTCGCCGAGCACGGGCTGTTCTACCCGCCGGACCCGTCGAGCTGGGAGTTCTGCTCGATCGGCGGCAACCTGTCCACGAACTCGGGCGGCCTGTGCTGCGTGAAGTACGGCGTGACCACGGACTACGTGCTCGGTCTGGAAGTCGTGCTGGCCGACGGCCGCGTCCTGCGGACCGGCCGGAAGACCGTCAAGGGCGTGGCCGGGTACGACCTGGCCAAGCTGATCGTCGGCAGCGAGGGCACGCTCGGCATCATCACCGAGGCGACCCTGATGCTCCGGCCGCAGACCGCGAAGCCGCGCACGATGGCCGCGCTGTTCGGCTCCGGCGTGGAGGCCGGCAACGCGATCCTCGAGATCATCCGCAGCGGCGTCTCGCTGAGCCTGCTGGAGATCATGGACCGGACCACGATCCGCGCGGTCAACAAGTACAAGCGGATGGACCTGCCCGACGAGGCGGGCGCGATGCTGATCGCGCAATCCGACGCGGGCGGGGAGGCCGGTGCGGCCGACGTCGCCACGGTCGCCAAGCTGTGCCGCGACCACGGTGCGCTGGAGTGTATCGAGGCCGAGGACGACGCCGAGGGCGAACTGCTCCTCGAAGGCCGACGGGCCGCGTTGACCGCGCTCGAGCAGCTCGGTACGACGATGATCGACGACGTCGCCGTACCGCGGTCGCGGCTGGCCGAGTTCATCGGCCGGATCGAGAAGCTGTCGGCCGAGCTCGACATCACCATCGGCGTCCTCGGGCACGCCGGTGACGGCAACATGCACCCGACGGTGGTGTTCGACCAGGCCGACCCGGCGCAGGCCGAGCGCGCGCAGCAGGCGTTCGACCGGGTGATGGAGATCGGGCTGGAGCTCGGCGGCACGATCACCGGCGAGCACGGGGTCGGCGTACTGAAGCGCGCCTGGCTGGCCGAGGAGATCGGGCCGGTCGCGCTCGACGTGCACCGTGCGATCAAGAACGCCCTGGACCCGAAGAACCTGCTGAATCCCGGGAAGATCGTGGCCGGCTGAGACTGTGACGCAACCGCAATACAACTGTCGAGCCCACTCGATGTCCATGCCCGTCGAACGTGACGTCCGGCCGACATCATGGAGGGTAGTTAGCTGAAATCGCGGGGGGACTTGATGCAGGGTAGGAGGCGCCCGATGGGTCAGTGGCGCCGTACTCTGCTGCCTGCTGTCGCGGCTGTGCTCGCGCTGACCGGCTTGTCGGCCTGCGGGAACGGCAGCGGCCTGCGGGTCGAAGGCCCCGAAACGCCGCCGCCGTCGAGTACCGCGCCGAAGCCGGCAGTGGGTACCGGTGCCGCCTCGCCGAAGGCCGAAAAGACCCCGGAAGTGGCCGTCGACCTGTACAAGGTCCGGGCCCGATTGCTAGCCGATCGGCGTCTGTCGAGCTACTCGCGGACAGTCCTTTCGAATTGCACCGTGATTTCGCGTTGCCTCAGCAGGGGTAAGACCGTTGATGTATTGCACAGCGGTACACCTCAGCAGATCGTCCTGATCCACACCCTGGAGAAGTTCGTCTTCGGTTTCTTCCTGATCGCCGTGGAACCCTCGGGCCCACGACCGATCTGGAGTCTGAACGTCGAGCAGCCGACCGTGAACGCCAGCCCGCAAGGGGACCTGGTGGTCGAGTCGAAGATCTTCGCGATCGACGACCCGGTCTGCTGCCCGTCGGGCCGGCGGGTCGAGGTCTACCGTTGGAACGGTCGGCAGATGACCAAGCTGAGCTCGACGGACCAGTAGGGAGACTGAAGTTCGGTGGTACCGGAAGAACCGGCAGCGCGCATTCTCATGGTCGAGGACGACGCGGTGATCCGTGAGGCGACCCAGTTGACCCTCGAGCGGCACGGCTACGACGTGACCACGGCCGAAGACGGCCTGGAGGCGATCGAGCGATTCGAGAAGATCCACCCGGACGTCGTGATGCTCGACATCATGCTCCCCGGGCTGGACGGGATCTCGGTGTGCCGCCGGATCCGCGAGACCAGCACGGTCCCGATCGTGATGGTGTCCGCCCGCGGTGACGCGCTCGACGTCGTCCTCGGCCTGGAGGCCGGCGCGGACGACTACGTGACCAAACCGTTCGACACCCAGGTGCTGGTGGCGCGGCTGCGGGCGGTGATGCGGCGCGCGGTCAACGACCCGGAGCGTCCGGCGCCGGCGGCCGGCTCCGGCGTGGAGTCGTTCGGCGACCTCGAGCTGGACCGCGAGGCGTTGGAGGTACGGCGCAGTGGCGCGACCGTGCAACTCACGCCGACCGAGCTCAAGCTGCTGATCGAGTTCGCCAACAACCCCGGTGTGGTGCTGAGCCGGTCCACGCTGTTGCAGCGGGTGTGGGACTACGAGTGGGGCGGCGACGGCCGGCTGGTCGACGTCCACCTGCAGCGGCTACGGACCAAGATCGGTGCCGACCGCATCGAAACCGTCCGCGGCTTCGGGTACAAGCTGCGGGCCTAGATGGGGCTCCGGGGCAAGCTCGGTCTCATCTTCCTGCTGGTTTCGGCACTCGCGATCCTCGTACTCTGCGTCGCGGTCTACACCCAGGCCCAGTCGGCCCGGCTGGACCGGACGCGGAGTTTCGCGGACGAGCGGATCCAACTCGCGGCGCAGAGCTACGACACCAACGACGTACCGGTGTTCGGGGCGAAGCTCGACGATCCGGATCTGCCGCCGCAGCTGCGGGACGCCGTGCTCGAGGGCAAGCGGGCCACGTTCAAGACCGGGTCGCCGCACGCCAAGATGTGGGCGGCGGTCGCGGTCAAGGACGGCAAGATCCTCTCGATCGAGCAGGACTACCAGACGAGCGACGACTCGATGAAGGCGCTCCAGCAGGCCTTGCTGTTGGGCGGCATCGGCACGGTCGCGCTGGTCGGCCTGGTCAGCGTGATCCTGGCGGGCAGCCTGTCCAAGCGGATCGTCGCCGTCGCCGGTACGGCCCGCCGGATCGCGGCCGGCGACCTCGACGCGTCCGCGTCCGAGGCCGTCGGCAAGGGCAAGGACGAGGTGCAGTCACTCGCGGCCGCCCTGGACACGATGGCCAGCTCGTTGCGCGGTCAGCTCGAAGCGGAACGCCGCTTCACCGCGGACGTCGCCCACGACCTCCGTACGCCGGTCACCGGGCTGACCACCGCGGCCGAGCTGCTGCCACCCGGGCGACCGAGTGAGCTGGTCCGCGACCGTGCCAAGGTACTGCGCCGGCTCGTCGAGGATCTCCTGGAGATCGCCAGGTTCGACTCGGGGGTCGAGCAGGCGGATCTGGAACTGGTCGGGCTCGGTGCGTTCGTCGGCTCGGCGGTCGGTCGCCTGCGGATGCAACAAGCGCTCGCTCCGGACGACGTCATCGTGCACCAGCTCGGTCCGGACGAGACGGTGTCGACCGACTCGCGGCGGATCGAGCGCATCCTGGCCAACCTGATCGTCAACGGTCTGCGGCACGGCAAGCCACCGGTCGAGGTGACGGTCTGTGGCCGGACGATCGAGGTTGTTGACCAAGGCAACGGTTACCCGGAGGAGCTGATTGCCGAGGGCCCGCGCCGGTTCCGGTCCGGGATGGCCGAGCGCGGCGTCGGCCACGGCCTCGGTCTCACTATCGCGGCCGGTCACGCCAAGGTGCTGGGCGCCGAGCTGACGTTCGGCGAGGCGCCCGGTGGTGGTGCACTGGCACGTCTCGTATTGCCGGCCGGGCCTGAGACGGAGTCGTAACACAACCTTTCCAGCCGCCGTCGCGTCTTCCTCTCCGTAACACCAACAAAAACGAGGGGAAACCAATCATCATGCGTACTCAGTTCGTTCGCCGTACCGCTGCCACGTTCGCCGGTGTCGCGCTGGCCGCCGCCGGTCTCGGTGTCGCCGGTGCTCTGCAGGCCAACGCCGCCACCACGCGGCAGGCCGCGGTCTCGACGCCGGCCGCCGCGAAGTCGATCACGATCAAGTCGAGCGCGACCACCGCGAAGGCGTGGGCGAAGGTCTCCTTCACCGGCAAGACGTCCGGGATCGCGGCGAACACCGTCGTGCAGGTGCAGCGGCTGCAGAGCGGCAAGTGGGTGAACTTCCCGGCCACCACCAAGGTGACCAGCCGCGCGACGTACTCGGTGTGGGTGCAGAGCGGCCGGGTCGGCGCGAACAAGTTCCGCGTCGTCGCGGCGAACACCGCGTCCGCGCCGGTCTCGGTGACCATCACCAAGTAGTCCGGCGCCGGCCACGTGCCGGGGGTGGGGACAAGTACTGGGGGCCTTGAACAGGCAATAACCAATTCAAAGCCCCCACGTGGTGTTTTAGGTCGCTGGGTGTGGGTTAGGTATACGTTGATCACCGCGGCCCCCCCCCACACCGCCCCGGGGGGGCAA
>NZ_JBSHBJ010000003.1:163881-344147 GCF_053611945.1 Kribbella sp. NPDC054772
GGGTGTGGGT
The DNA here is from genome assembly GCF_053611945.1 of Kribbella sp. NPDC054772. Taxonomy (NCBI): domain Bacteria; kingdom Bacillati; phylum Actinomycetota; class Actinomycetes; order Propionibacteriales; family Kribbellaceae; genus Kribbella; species Kribbella sp. NPDC054772. The sequence goes on from NZ_JBSHBJ010000003.1 coordinate 163,892, forward strand.
AATTTTGTGGGGGGATTTCACTTGAATATAAAGTTTAACCGCCCCCCAGTTGGTGTTTCAGGTCCCTGCTAGTGGGTTCCGTAGACGTTGAACTCGGCGGCCGACCCGAAGACCGCCCCGTTGAGCGAACTCGTCCCGACGAACTTCACGTAGCGCCCGGGCTTCGCGGTGAAGTCGACCCGCTGTACGGCGGTGGAGTTCGGGAACTGTCCGGTCGCGACCGGCGTACCCCAGTCCTGACCGTCCGCGCTGACGTAGATCTCGTACCCCTTGAACATCCCGTTCGTACCACTCTGCCGCGGCAGGTAGCTGAACCCGTTCACCTGGTACGACGACCCGAGGTCAAGCGTCATGTAGTGCGGGAAACCGGCCGGCGTACTGACCTCGGACCAGGCGGAATGCCAGATAGTACTGGGGTTTCCGTCGAGCGCCGAGGTCGCGGCTCCGCCGGTGCCGACATCCTCACTGTCCACGGCCGTCACCTTGATGCGCGACTGCGGCACGATGCCCGGCGGTAGCACCGTGGCCTCGCCCGTGATCGTCGCCTGACCACCCGTTGCCGTCAGCACGTACTTTCCTTCCGGCGTTCCGGCCGGGGGAGTCACGTCCCAGGTGGTCTTCGCGGTCGCACCGGCGGCAACCGTGGCGTGCGTCGCCGGAGTCGTTGCCGTCACGGTCCAACCATCCGGGGCGGCGAGACCGAGCGTGATGTTGTTCGCGGCAACCACGTCGTTGTTGGTGAACATGGTCGTCACGGTGTTCGCCTCACCCGAGACGAGACCGGTCAGGCCGGTGACCGCGACCGACGTGCAGTCGGCCGGCTCCGACGTCGTACCGAGATCGGTGACGGCGAAGTTGTCCATGACGAAGTCGGACTGGTCGCCGCCGTCGGTGAGTTTGCGCAGTCCGACCCAGTAGTCGCCACCGCAGCCGGCCACGAACTCCTGGTTGTACGTCGCCTTGCTCCGCTGCTCGCCGATCGGAGTGGCCTTCACCTCGACCGAATCAGGCCGGTCGACTCCCTGGACCCAGGCGTACTGCCCGGCGCGACCACTCTCGTAGTCGAAGCTGACCTTGTACTTGTGGCCCGGCTGGAAGTTCACCGTCCACGGCGCGGTCCGGTAGACCAGACCCTCGTTCTCCTCATGCGACTTCAACGACCAGTCGCCGTCCAGCACGTCGTCGACCAGCTTCCCGTTCCACCCGGCCTGGGTGTACGGCGCGTGTTTGCGAGCGAGCACGGTTCTCGGGTCTGTCACTCCACCGGCGTCACCCTTCACGAACGGTCCCCAGCCCTGGTCGACGTTCTCGAAGTCGTCGACGAGTCCCGCCGCTGGCCGCTTGGTCTCCACCACACGAACGTCGTCCAACCGAACTCGCGCCGTACCTGCGGCTGCTCCGATGGTCAGGTCGGCGCCGGTTCCCTTGGCCTGGAAGACGACGCGGGCGCGCTGGTAGTAAGCGTCGTGTTTGTCGTCGGCGGCAACCATGTTCTGCGCGGTCGATCTGGTCACCACGTTCTTCACGCCGTCGACCGTGATCGTCGTCGGACGCGACTTGCCGGGCTCGACCTCCACCCATGCCGACGCGCTGTAGATCCGACCGCTGGTCAGCCCGGTGATGCGCTGGCTCAGGGACGACGCCTTCGTGCCGAGCTCAGCCACGTGCTGGCCGTTCTCGAGCGTCGCGCTGGTCGCGCCACCGTTCGCGTTCCAGGCCTCGAGGTTGCCGGCGTTGAAGCCGGGGTCCTTGAGGTGCGAGCTCTCGCCCCAGTTCGCGGGCTGCTGCTGCGGAGCGACGACCGGGTAGAGCACGTACGGCTGGCCCTTGACCGCGTCGACGGTGATCGTGCCGCCCTTGACCGGGACGCTGGTCACCTTGACGCGGCCGGTGTCGGTGAGCTTGTAGACCGAGAAGGTGCGCGCGCCGGCGAAGGCCGCAGGGACCTGCCAGGTGGTGCTGCCGCCGGCCGGGTTGTAGTGGTACAGCTTCTTGTTGTTGTCCCACGGGAGCAGGTACTTGTCGCCGTCGAGCACCTTCGCGTTCCCGACGTACACGGTGCGCCTGCCGTTCTCGACGGCGCCGCGGACACCGCCGGTGAACGAGATGTCATTGGTGTTCCAGTCCACGATCTTCTGCTGCTGCAGGAACTTCGCGGGCAGGTTGCGCTGCCAGATGTTGGCGTAGAACGCGTTCCAGTCGGTCTCGCCGGTCCAGCCCTCGAACTCGACGATCGCGGACTGGCCGAGGATCGGGTCGTTGTTCCAGACATCCTTCTCGTGGTTGCGGACGAACCGGATGATCTTGGAGTTCAGGCCCTTGTTGGTCGCGCCACCGTAGTCGAGGTCGTTGGCCCAGTGCGACCACAGCGAGGTGCGCTCGTGCCGGTCCGCCCACTCGGTGGCGATCTGCCAGCCCTGCGCGCCGAGCTGCCGGGTGAGTCCGTCGGCGAGCCAGCCGGACTGGTAGTACACGTCGATGTACAGCTCCTGCAGGTTCTTGTCGGTCTCGTCGCGGAGCTGCTGGAACCGCTTCACGATGTTGCCGGAGGCAAGATCAGGGCGCTGCTTGATGTAGTAGCTCTGGTTCAGCCAGTTCCAGCCCTTGGCGTTCTTGTCGACCAGGTCCTCGCTGAACGCGTTCGCCTCGGGGTAGGACTCGGTCGCGTTCACGTGCACACCGAACGCGGCGTTCCAGGACTTGCCCTGCTTCAGCAACGTGTTCAGGTCGGTGAGACCGCCGGCGCGGGTGTTGTAGTTGCCGCCGTAATCCGGGTGGGCGGAGTCGTGGCCCTCGGAGCCGTACCCCTTGAGGATCGCCATCTGGCCGAGACCGTCGGTGGACAGCGAGATCCGCTTCACGTCGTCGAGCGTGCGCAGGAACGGGTGCGTGGCCTGACTGGCGAAGTTGAACGGGATGTGGGTGACCACCCGGTCCTTGACCTGATCGCCACCGTTCGGCTCGGTCATGATCGAACGGAACGCGACCGCGCCGTCCTCCCAGTCGACGGTGTTGTCGTTGTTCGCGTCCGGCGTGACGACGACCTTCGCCCAGGGGAGCGGCTCGGTGTACGGCGAGGTGTCGGCGCGGTACGTCCACTGCCCGCTCCACACGCCGACCCGCGTGCTGCCGTCCGCCGCCTTGCGCGCGCGGTGCCAGAACCGCGCGCCGTCGTCGACCGACGGACCGGACGGCTTGTCGTACGTCGAGTTCGACTCGATCCCCGCGGCCAGCCCACTGGTGTTGACGAACGCGTACGCCGCTCCGGTCGCGGTCGTCTCGGCCGGAGTACTCGCGGTGACCGGCGTGATCTTGTCCGCCGTCCGCGTCGAGTCCGGATCGAGGGTCGTGAAGGCCGTCGTCGCGCCGGCGTCCGTGCTCGCCACCGACACCAGGTCGTGGTTCGGGATGTCGATCGTGTGCACCCGACTCGCGTCGGTGTCCCGCACCGCGTCGATCGCGAACGTCGTCACCCGGCCCGCCACGTTCAGGCTCGCGTCCAGCTCGACGCCGGGCAGCGCGTCGAAGGCGAGCGTGTACGACGCCTTGCCGGCGGCGATCGTGGCGGGTTCGGTGAGGTGCGCGACCCGCGCCACACCGTCGATCGTCACCGTCGAGATCGCGTCCGGCTGGCCACCGAGAGCCCGGCCGGAAGCGTTGTCGACGTACCTGATCACCCGGGGGAAGTCCGCCCCGACAGTGACCGTCAAATCCGCGGACCGCAGCGTCAGGTCGCCGGCGGAGCTCTGAGCGTGCGCACCTGAGGGCACGATCAACACACCGGCAGCCAGCGCTACAGCGAGTACTCCAGACCCCACTGAACGTTTCATGGCGAGAAAGTTCGCACGTAAGCGCGAAGCCGTCAAGAGAAACGAACACTAATGAACAAATCAGCGCAAGATGCCCAAAGATTCAGCTCTGCTCCGAGGTGGAAAAAGACGTGCAAAGTCAACGGTTGAAACCGTTGAAAACCTTCCACTTCACATGATTGATTGCCCTAGGTAGTCGATCGACTACCCATATCGAAGGAAGGGTCATCACCATGAGCCTCACCGCATTCGAGCTGGACCTCGATGTCATCCCCGCGTCCGACCCGGCCCTGGGCCGGCCGGCGCGTCCCGAGGACGCCCGGGACGTCGACGAGCGGAGCGGCCTGACGCCGACCACGGTGAACACGTACGCGGTCGGCATCGCCGCCTGCGTCCCGTGCTGCTGACGCCGGTCTGATCGGCGCACCGTGACACCACCGGACGAGTTCCGGCCGGGCGCCTTCGCGGTGCTGCGGCTGGCAGCCTCACCCGCTGCCGCCGCAGCACCCACCCGAGCCGCCCTCGACGATCTCAACGCCTACCTGTGTGAGGTGCTGAAGGACTCGGAGCTCCTGGAGGCCATCGACCTCTCGAGCCCGTCCCTCGCCGCATCACTCCGCCGCGTCCTGTCCGGTGAGGAACTGGACCGGGCCAAGCTCGAACGCGGAGCCCTCGCCACGTCCCGCTACCTCCTCCGCATGACCGGCCGCCCGACGCCGTTCGGTCTGCTGGCCGGCGTCGCGCCGGTGGCCTTCGACAACTCCACCAAGATCCGTATCGGCACCGCCCACACGCGGCACGTCCTGCCGGACGCAGGCTGGCTGCACGCTGAGCGCCAACGGCAACAACCCGCGCGCGTCGTCGCCAACAACCTGGCGGGGGTCCGCGGCGATCGCCTTGTCCTCCCGTACCTTCGCAAGCTGACCGAGCAAACCCCCGGCCGCGAGCTGACCCTCGCAAACTCCGAAGCCGTCCAGTTCATCCGGGAAGCGGCCCACCACCCGATCGAGTACGCCGTCCTGCGGGCGCGACTGGTCGACGCGACACCCGACGCCACTGCCGATGACGCAGACCGCTTGCTCGGCCAACTGCTGTCCCGCGAGATTCTGCTCGGCGAGTATGCCGACGTCTCATCAGCTGATGAGGTGCAGGTCGATCTTCGGATGGATGCCGATGTCCTGTTGCCGCAGGCGGTTGCGGAGGAGGCGGCTCGCGCGGCCTCGCTCTTGTGGCGCTTGTCGCCGCCCGGTGACGGGCTACCCGCGCTCGCGAGTTACCACCGCGCCTTCCTCGACCGGTATGGGACCGATCGGGTGGTGCCTGTTCTCGAGTTGATGGATCCGCATGTCGGGCTTGGTCCGCCGGCGGGGTACCAGATCCCGATTGGCGAACGCGGCCGCGAGGAGTTGCCGAGCAACACCTATCCGGCGGCTCGCGACCAGGCCCTCGCCGCCGCGCTGGGAGCCGATGCGCTGACCGGAGCCGATGAGCTGGTCCTGGACGACGAGTTGATCAGCCGGCTGGTGGCCGACTCGGATGATCAGCCGCCGGACTCGCTCGACCTCTGTGCGCAGCTGTTGGCCGACTCTCCCGAGGCTCTGGACCGCGGCGAGTTCTTGCTGGCCGCAACCAGTGGATCGATTGCCGCGGGAGCGATGATCGGGCGGTTCGCGTCGATGCTCGATCTCGAGGACCGATTGGGCGAGTTGCTCGACGTACCTGGGCCGTTGCCGGTGCAGCTGGAGTTCGCGCCGTACGAGCCGCGGTTCGGGAATGTGCTGCGGGAGCCGCGGGTGGTGCCGCACTCGTTGGCGGTCGGGACGTTCGCGGATCCGGATGATCCGGGGACCGTGGATGTCCGTGACGTGTGCGTCGGCAGTACCGGCGAGCGGCTGTACGTGTTCTCGGCGAAGCTCGGGCGTCAGCTCGCCGTCATCCGGCCGAACATGCTGAACGTCGTCACCGGCGCTCCCAACGTGGCGCGTTTCCTAGCCGCGATCGGTCTGGCCGGCCGTCGGTTCTGGACGCCCTGGCAGTGGGGCCGCCTCGAAGTACTACCTCGGCTGCCTCGGGTCAGGTATGGCCGCAGTATCCTCGCGCCCGCCTTGTGGCGAACGGATCCAGACCTGTCGACGGCGGCTGATTGGGACCAGGCTCTCGACAGCTGGCGCGAGCGTCTCGCGGTACCGGATGTGGTGCGGGTCGGTATGTTCGACCATCACCTCGACCTGGATCTGCGCGCCCCGCTGCACCGCCGCCTGCTCCGCGACCAGTTGCGCAAGGAGCCGTCGTCGGTGGTGAGCGAACCGCTGACCGGGTACGGCGTCACCGCGGGTCACGCCAACGAACTCGTCGTACCGCTGCTGTCCGTCGCCGAACGGCCGGAGGTCGCCGCCAACCCGTCGTGGAGTACGGCGACCCAGCGCCCGCCGCGGCACCTGCCTGGCGGCGAGTGGCTGTCCGCGAAGATCTACCTCGCTGCGGACCTGCAGGACGCACTGCTCGCCGGACCCGTCCGCCAACTCGTCGAACGCATGGGAGCCGAGCGCTGGTTCTTCCTGCGCTACCGCGACCCCGACGCGCATCTCCGGATCCGCTTCCACCACGGCGATCCCGCGATCCTCAACGCCTGGGCGACGGACCTGATCGACGCCGGCCGGATCCGCACCGTCGTACTGGACGAGTACGAGCCGGAGGTCGCGCGCTACAGCGGCCCCGAGGTGATGGCCGCGGCCGAAGACGTGTTCTGCGCCGACAGCCAGGCTGTCCTGGAGCAGTTGAGAATGCGCATGACCATCCCGAGGGAGTCACTCACGGCCCTCAATCAGCTGGACATCCTCGACAGCTTCGGCGATCTCGAACAATGGTTCGTCGACACCTACTCGATCGATCTCTCCAACGCCGTTCCGGCCGCCGACCGCAAGGCCTTCAATCAACTCTTGGAAAGCTTTGAGCCACTCGATTGCTGGCGGCAACGACGTGCGGCGATCGCGCGCTACGCCGGTGTCGGGATGCCCGCCGTGATGAGCGTTCTGCACCTGCACAGCAATCGGCTGCTCGGGACCGACCGGGCACTCGAGCGGCGCGCGTACGGCGTACTCCGGACAGCGTTGAAACAGCGGATCGACCGACGGAGGCACGGCCGATGAGGGAGCAAGCGGCGAAGCTGATCGACGAACTCGCGGACCGCCTGCGAGACCCCGAATCGGTGATCGAAGCAACGATCGCGAACGGTGCGGTGATCGATATCGCCGACCTTCGCTGCCCGCCCTGGGACCCATCCACGCTCTCCCGCGGACCGGCCGCACTGGCGATTCTCTTCACCGAGCTCGGCGAGCGCGACGTCGCGCACGAGTACCTGACCAGAACCGTCGCGTCCTCGGCGTCCGCACCGGTCGCCGGCGCTCTCGAAGGCCTGGGCGCGCTGGCGACGGCCACTCGGATCGCTGCCCGCGAACCTGGCGACTACGCAGGCATCCTGACGCGACTCGACGACCGAATGAGCGAGCATGCGCGCTGGCTGGTCAGGGTCCACGACGCGACGCGGCGGGCCGGCGTGCCGACCTGCGCCGGTGTCGTCGACGTGGTGAGCGGGCTGAGCGGTGTCGGGCGGTACCTGCTCTCGCGCGAGCGGTACGACGTACTCGCGGAGGTACTGACGTGTCTGGCGTCGCTGCGTGAGCCGCTGCTCGTGGACGGGATCGAGGTGCCGGGGTGGTGGTTCGACGGGACCGAGAAGACGATGGTCGGGCCGGGATTCGAGCGCGGACAGGCGAACTTCGGCCTGGCGCATGGGATCCCCGGCCCGCTGGCGTTACTGTCGCTCGCGTGGACGGCCGGGACCCGCATCGACGGTCAGCGCGAGGCGATCGCCCGTATGGCCGAGTGGTTGCTCGAACACCGTGAGACAGATGCCTACGGCAAGTACTGGACCGGTTTCGTGCCGCTGGATCTGTATGCGAACAGGGCGGATCGGCCGCCGCCGCAGCCGGCGCGTGCCTCGTGGTGTTACGGCGCACCCGGCATCGCGCGAGCGCTGCACTTCGCTGCGGAGGCGTTGGACCGCCCGGAGTGGACAGAGGCAGGACTCGATGCGTTTCGCTCGTTATTGGCGCGGCCGGTCGACGACTGGGGCATCAGTGACGACGCGTTCTGTCACGGCTGGGCGGGAATGCTCTATCTTTGCGTGCTGTTCGATCGGCAGCATCCCGGTCAGGAGTTCGGGGCGGCGGCCGATCAGCTGGCCGAGCGCTTGATCGAGCGCTTCGATCCGGCGCTCCCGTTCGGGTATCGCTACTACCAGCCCGCCGCTGATCTGCACCTCCACCTCCCGGGCCTGATGGAAGGGGCCGCCGGGATCGCGCTCGCCTTGAGCGCGTACACCCGGCCGCCCACCACCGGCTGGGACTCGGCCCTGCTGCTCAGCTGACGGCCGGCCCGATCTTGCCGGTCACCTCACCGAGCCCGAGGCGAGACCCGTCGGCGGCCGTCGCCCACGCCGCGATCGTGACCTCGTCGCCGTCCTCGAGGAAGGTGTGCTCCTTGCCGTCGACAATCAGTGGCTCGCGGCCGCCCCAGCTGAGCTCGATGAACGAACCACGCTGGTTCTTCCCGGCGCCGCTGACCGTTCCGGACGCGTACAGGTCCCCGGTGCGGACACTGGCGCCGTTGACAGTCATGTGTGCGAGCATCTGCGCGGGAGACCAATAGAGGTCCTTGTACGGCGGTGTGCTGACCAGGTGACCGTTGAGGAAGACCTCGAACGTGATGTCGTAGTTCACGAGGCGGTCGCCGGACAGGTACGGGAGGACAGGCGGGTCCTGCGCCGGCAGCGGTACGGCGGAGGCCGACAGCGCGTCGAGGGATACGACCCACGGGGAGATCGACGTCGCGAACGACTTGCCGAGGAACGGGCCGAGCGGGACGTACTCCCAGGCCTGCAGGTCGCGTGCGGACCAGTCGTTGACGATCACGACGCCGTACACGTGGTCCTCGAAGTCGTCGACGGACACCGGCTTGCCGAGCGGGGACGGCGTACCGACGACGTACCCGAGCTCGACCTCGATGTCGAGGCGCTGGGACGGGCCGAACGTCGGGGCGGGCGCGTCCGGGGCCTTGCGCTGGCCGGACGGGCGGACGATGTCGGTGCCGCTGGCAACGATGGTGCCGGCCCGGCCATGGTAGCCGACCGGGAGGTGTTTCCAGTTCGGCAGCAGCGGTTCGGAGTCCGGGCGGAACAGCCGGCCGAGGTTCGACGCGTGCTCTTCGGAGGCGTAGAAGTCGACGTAGTCGGCGACCTCGAACGGGAGCTGCATGGTGACCGCGGACTGCGGGATCAGGTGCGGCTCGACGGCGTCCCGGTCGTTCTCGTTCCGGACCAGGTCGAGCAGCCAGTTCCGGGTCGCGCGCCAGGCCGGACGGCCGAGCGCGAGGAACGCGTTCAGCGTCGGTTCGGCGAACAGTTGCGCGCCGTCCAGCATCTGCGCCGACGCGACCGGCGCGAGGTCGATGACCTGGTCACCGATCGCGGCACCGACCCGCGGCTCCTCGTCACCGTGCTTGAAGACGCCGAGCGGCAGGTTGTCCGGCCCGAACGGCGAGCCTGCCGGGATGTCGATCCAGGTCATTCAGTCCTCCAGCAACCGCAGGTTCGTCAGGTCCGCACGCGGCTCGTCGATACTGCACGACCCGAACGACGTGAACCAGCGGCGCGTGCTCGCCGCCTGGTCGTCGGACAGCGCCCGGGCGCGCTCGGCGAGCGTCTCGCCGTCGCGCTCGCCAAGCAGCGCCGCCAGTTCGTCCTGGTTCGCACCGTCGAGTGAGGCTCGGGTGGCCAGCAGGACGTTGAGGAAGCCGTGGTGCTCGAACCCGGTGTCCGCGGCCGTGTGCCGGACCGCGTTGTGCAGGCCGGCCGTGCACTTGAACGCGACCTCCCGATCGAGGCACGCGGTGATGAACGCGGCGACCTGGTGCTCGGTCGGGAACAGCGCCGCGTCGAGCCCGCCGGTGCGGAGCTTCGCGGCGTACCCGGCGTCCGCGACCACGTCGAGGGCACGCTCCCAGCCGCCGTCCAGCCCGACCTCGACGTACGCCGACTCCTCGTCCATGCAGTCGTCGCACGCGCGGACCACGCGCAGCGCGTTCCGGGACAGATCGTCCTCGTCCCGCAGCCGGACCTCGACCGCCGTCACCTCGACGTCCTTCGACCGGTCGCCCCAGCGGACCGTGGGCTCAATCCCGCCGGCGCCGCCGGAGATCACCACGGACACCCGGAGCGGGGCCGCTCCGGAGCGGGCGGCCTCGGCGGCGACCTTCATCAGGTCGTCGTCGGTGCAGACGAACGGGCCGACCAACTCGGCGTACGGCGACTGCAGGTGGGCGTGGTGCGCGGCGACCGCGTCGGGGAGCGGCAGGTTGCCCGGCGGGAACATCGACGCGTCGTCGACCAGGTGCCGGTACAGGACGGGGACGGTTGACATGACCCTGAGCCTAACGGATGCTTTCGTTAAGCGGACGCGTGCGTCCGAATATCGTACGCCGTGAAGAATTGATTCGGCAGGGAGCAGGGGTACAGCGATGGCGTTCTACCGGCAGGTCGGGGAAGTTCCGCCGAAGCGGCACACGCAGTTCCGGAAACCGGACGGCGGGCTGTACTACGAGGAGCTGATGGGGGAGGAGGGCTTCTCGTCGGACTCGTCGCTGCTGTACCACGCCGGCGTACCGTCCGCGATCGTCGACTCCCAGGTGTGGGACCTGCCGGATCTCGCCACCGTCGCCAACCACCCGCTCACCCCGCGGCACCTGAAACTGCACGACCTGTTCACCGACACCTCCAAGACGAACGCCGTCGAGGACCGCCGCCTGGTGCTCGGCAACGGTGACGTCCGGATCTCGTACGCCGTCGCGGAGCAACCGTCGCCGTACTACCGCAATGGCATCGGCGACGAGTGCGTGTACGTCGAGAAGGGCTCGGCGACCGTCGAGACCGTGTTCGGCGTACTGAACGCGGTCCAGGGCGACTACGTGATCATCCCGCGCGCGACCACGCACCGGTGGATCCCGGGGCCGGACGGCGTGCACGCGTACTGCATCGAGGGCAACTCGCACATCGCGCCGCCGAAGCGCTACCTGTCCCGGTACGGGCAGTTCCTCGAGCACTCGCCGTACTGCGAGCGCGATCTGCACGCGGCGGGCGAGCCGCTCGTCGAGGAAGGGACCGACGTCGAGGTACTGGTGAAGCACCGGGGGAACGGGGCCGGCGGGATCGTCGGGACGCGGATGACGTACGCGACGCATCCGTTCGACGTGGTCGGGTGGGACGGGTGCCTGTACCCGTACACGTTCAACGTGAGCGACTTCGAGCCGATCACCGGGCGGGTGCACCAGCCGCCGCCCGTGCACCAGGTGTTCGAGGGCTACAACTTCGTGGTCTGCAACTTCGTGCCGCGGAAGGTCGACTACCACCCGCTGTCCGTGCCGGTGCCGTACTACCACTCGAACGTCGACTCCGACGAGGTGATGTTCTACTGCGGCGGCGACTACGAGGCGCGGAAGGGCTCCGGGATCGGGCTCGGGTCGATCTCGCTGCACCCCGGCGGGTACGCGCACGGACCGCAGCCGTCGGCGATCGAGGCGTCGCTCGGCGCGGAACGGTTCGAGGAGCTGGCCGTGATGGTCGACACGTTCCGCCCGCTCGAACTGGGTGAGGCCGGCCAGGCCGTCGACGACGGCGTCTACGCCTGGACCTGGGCGGGGCGCCGCAAGAACTGAGCGTGCGGGCGTGTCCCCGGCCCGGGTGTGGGATTCTTTCCCCGTGAGTGCGGACGGGGACACATCGCAACAGGTTGTCGAGCAGGATATTGAGCAGGATGTCGAGAACGATGTTGAGCAGGATTCACCGCAGCTGACGTCAGAGGAGCCGCCCGAGGCGGCCGGACCGCCGGAGGTGCAGGTGGAGGTGGAGGTGCCGCCCGGACAGGCGCGTGACCCGGGCCTGCCGTTCGTGGTCGGGATCGACCGGAACGCGGTGGTGCATCGCCGCGCGGTCGTGCGCACCGTGGAGCGCCGCGGTGCCTGGGCGACGCTGGTGATCGCGGTGATCGGGATCGCCGCCGCCCTCTACGCGCTGGTCGCGTTCCGGGGCGCGGGGATGTGGCCGTTCGCGGTGCTGCTGATCCTGGCCATGGTCCCGCTCGCGCTGAGCACCGTGATGGTGTTCCGCATCCAGGCCGAGCGGCAGGAGTGGTACGCCGCCAACGAGCTCCCGCCCGTGGCGATGCGGATCTCCGCGAAAGGGCTCGAGCTCGCGTGCGACGGAGCGGCGTACCCGGTTGTCCTGCCGTGGGCGTCGGTGCGCGGCTTCCGCCAGCAGAAACTCCTCGGCCAGTACGTGCTCGACCTGTCGCTGGCCCGCGGCGTGAGCGCGACCACCGCCGGCGTCCGCGGCCTCGACCAGCCGTCCGTCCGCACGGTCGTCAAGCCGAACCCGCTGCTGCGCCCGATCGGCCTGTTCCTCGTCACCGCGCTCGACCAGCCGGTGCACATCATCGACGAAGCCATGCGGCACTTCTCCCAAGGTGCCGCCGGCATCGAACGCTGAGCCTGCCGGTCAGCAGGGGAGGGCTCGGAAGGTGTAGCCGAGTTTGGTGAGTTTGGTCAGGGCCTGATCGAGAGCGGCGACGGTCTGGGACCGGTTGCCGCCGCCGTCATGCATCAGGATGATCGCGCCGGGCCGCGCGCCGGCCATGATCGCGTGTTCGATGTGCGCGGTGCCGGGCTTCTCCCAGTCCTCGGTGTCGACGTCCCAGAGCACCTGCCGCTGGTGGTACGCCGCCGCGATCGCCTGGATCTTGGCGTTCGTCGCACCGGTCGGCGGGCGCAGGCACTTCGACTTCACGCCGGTGCTGATCTCCTGCCGGATCTTCGCCTCCGGCAGCAGCGTCAGCGTCTTGTGGTCGAACGTGTGGTTCCCGACGTGGTGACCGGCGGCCCGCTCGGCCGCGACCAGTTCGGGGTACTGCGCGACCTGGATCCCGAGCACGAAGAACGTGGCCTGCGCGTGGTGTTTGCGCAGTACCTGCAGGACCTTCGGCGTCCACTCGTGCTGCGGGCCGTCGTCGAAGGTCAGGTACAGGACCTTGCCGTGCGCGGCCAGGTTCCAGTCGTCAGCGAGTGGCTTCGGAGCCGGCGGTTTGGCGGCCGGGGGTTTGTGGGGCGTGGTCGGCTCGCCCCGCTTGGAGGTGACCGGAACGCTCAGCAGCCCGTGGCTGGGCGTCTGGGCGACCGGCGCGGCGGCGGACGTGACCGACGGCGCGGAGGGCGTGGCGATTTGGGCGAGGACGGCACCGCAGAGCAGGGCGGCGACCAACGGCAGAACTTTGCCGGGCGGCTTGGTCATGAGGGGCATCTTCTCTTGCGACCCGGGCCATCTGTCCACCGGGTGGGGGTGTGTCGCCCGTATCGTGGGCTCGCGTGCCGGAGATCCCGGCGAACGGACCAGTGAGGCGGCCGATGACGGACAGCGGTGAGCGTACGACGATGACCAGACGAACCCTGATCGGTGGCGCGACCGCCCTGGCCGCGGCCGGGTTCCAGGCCGTTCCGGCGTACGCCGGAAGCGGACCAGGCGGATCCGGAAAGACCGTCCGGCTGACCGTGATGGGGACCACGGACCTGCACGGCAACGTCTTCAACTGGGACTACTTCAAGAACACCGAGTACGACGACTCCGCGCACAACGACATCGGTCTGGCCAAGGTCTCCACCCTGGTGACCGCGGTCCGCGACCGGATCGCGCAGGACCGGCAGGCGCCGCACCCGTTGCTGCTGGACGCCGGCGACACCATCCAGGGCACCCCGCTGGCGTACTACTTCGCCAAGATCGAGCCCATCACCGGTGGCCACACGCACCCGATGGCGGCCGCGATGAACCGGATCGGGTACGACGCCGCCGCGCTCGGCAACCACGAGTTCAACTACGGCCTCGACATCCTCCGCAAGTTCCAGCGGCAGCTGCAGTTCCCGCTGCTCGGTGCGAACGCGCAGGACTCCACCACGGGTCTGCCCGCGTTCCCGCCGTACGTGCTGAAGCGGGTCCAGGTACCGGGCGAGAAGCCGATCACGGTCGGCATCCTCGGCCTGACCAACCCGGGCATCGCGATCTGGGACAAGGCGAACGTCGAGAACAAGCTCACGTTCGGCGGCATCGTCGAGCAGGCCCAGGTGTGGGTGCCGCGGGTCCGCAAGGCCGGCGCCGACCTCGTGATCGTCTCCGTGCACTCGGGGATGGACCTGTCCTCGTCGTACGGCGACGCGCTGCCGTTCCCGGAGAACGCGGCGGTCCTGATGGCCGAGACGGTCCCCGGCATCGACGCCGTACTCGTCGGGCACGCGCACCAGGAGATCCCCGAGCGGCTGGCGACGAACAAGACCAGCGGCGAGCAGGTGGTGCTGAGCGAGCCGCTGAAGTGGGGCATGCGGCTGTCGCTGTTCGATCTGGACCTGCAGAAGGTCCGCGGGCAGTGGAAGGTGGTCGGCCGGCACAGCCAGGTGCTGAACGCGAACACCGTCGCCGCCGACCCTCGTGTGGTGGCCCTGCTGCAGAAGGACCACGACAAGGTCGTCGAGTACGTGAACTCGAAGATCGGCACCTGCACCGAGGCGATGTCCGCGGCCACCGCGCCATGGGAGGACACCGCCGCGCTGGACTTCGTGAACTTCATCCAGGCCGACGCGGTCTCGAAGGCACTCGCCGGTACGCCGCAGGCAACGCTACCGGTGCTCGCAATCGCGGCGCCGTTCAACCGGGACGCGTCGATCCCGGCCGGCGACGTGTCGGTCCGCGACGTGGCGGGGCTGTACGTCTTCGACAACACGCTGCTCGCGGTGACGATGACGGGTGCTCAGGTGAAGGAGTACCTCGAGTTCTCCGCGCAGTACTTCAAGCAGGTCACCGGCACGGGCCCGTTCCCGTCGGACCAGGTCACCAACGCGCCGACCCCGACCGCGCCGCCCGGTACGCCGGACTACAACTACGACATCCTCGGCGGGTTGACGAAGCCGCTCACCTACAAGATCGACATCGCGAAGGCCGTCGGCTCCCGCATCACGGACCTCGCCTACGACGGCGCACCGGTGGCCGCCGACCAGCAGTTCGTGGTCGCGGTCAACAACTACCGCCAGTCCGGCGGCGGCAACTTCCCGCACGTCAAGACCGCACCGGTCGTCTACAACCGCCAGGTCGAGATCCGCCAACTGATGATCGACTACGTCACCACCACCGGCACCGTAGACCCCAAAACCTTCCACAGCACCGACTGGTCCCTGGTCTCCAACGGATCCACCATCACCATCACCAGCTGACGGCAGCTCGACAGGAGGTGTCCGGCGGGTGCAGGCCGTTTTACGCTCAGCGGCCTGACCCGCCGGGCGCTACCGGCCGACACGTCCTGTCGAGCTGCAGAAACCTACTGACCCTGAGCGGCTAGGTACTCCTCCAGGCCGGGGCCGTTGAGGGGGTAGTAGTCGGAGAGCCGGCCGCCTTCGTCGAGGCGGCGGCGGGCGAATTCTTCGCGGCCTTGGAGTTCGAGGGAGTCGGCCGACAGGGAGACGGCGACTTTCTGCGGTACGGCGACCGCGCCGTCCTCGTCGGCCACGATGATGTCGCCTGGGGTCACCAGTGTCCCGCCGACGCCGACCGGCACGTTGAACGCGGCCGGGAACAGCTCGGTCTGCGACGCGTAGTGCGGTGTCACGCCGGTGCACCACACCGGCACCCCGAGCGCGCGGATCCGGGCCGCGTCGCGGACCCGCCCGTCGACCACGATGCCCGCGCCGCCCCGGAGCTTGAAGTACCGGACCAGCATGTCGCCGAGGCACCCGGTGAACTGGCTCGCGTACGCCGACACCACCAGCACGTCACCCGGCTGAATCGACTCCAGCACGCCCCACAGCGCCGTCTTGCGCTCGGCGTACTCCTGGTCGGCGCTGGTGAAGATGTCCTCGCGCTGCGGCAGGAACTGCAGCGTGACCGCACCGCCGAACACCTTCACGTCGGGTGTCCGGTGCAGCGGCACCGGGCCGTTGATGAAGGTCCGGGTGATGCCCTGCTGGTGCAGCTTGGCGCAGGCAGTCGCCGCGCTCACGTCGGTCAACGCGCCGAGCATCTCGGCGGTCGGCCGGGAGAACGTCGCCGTCTGCACGGGGGACAGCTGTGCGTCGTAGGTCTCCGGATGCGCCGCCGCGCGATCACCGTTCAGGTCCATGTGCTGCCTTTCGCTGCGCCGATGACTTTATCGCCTATCGATGATAGATGTAACTGCCGGGACAGGTTCGCTGTCAACTGGATCTTGACTCCGGACCGCTTCTCCATAAGATCATCTATCGATAGGCGATCATAGGAGGTGAGGCAGATGGCAGCACGGCACTGGTGTGTGGCAGTCGCGGTAGGCCTGCTCGCGTCCGCGGTCGTCGCTCCGGCGCAGGCGGCCGGGCCGACCACCTACTACGTCGCGCCCTCGGGCGACGACTCGGCAGCCGGTACGTCGGCGGCGCCTTTCCAGCACATCCAGCGGTGCGCGACGGTGATGGTTGCCGGCGACGCCTGCGAGATCAGGTCCGGCACGTACCGCGAGACCGTCGTACCAGCGGCTTCCGGTACGTCGTCTGCGCCGATCACGTACCAGGCCGCGGCCGGCGCGACGGTCCGGGTCGACGGCACCGAGCCGGTCACCGGGTTCGCCAAGGTGACCGCGGCGGACCTCGCGACCCTCGAGGCGTCCGACTCCTACCTGGCCGGCTCGGACTTCGCGACCGCCGTCGGCCAGGGCCAGATCTACCGGGCGAGCGTGACGCTCGGCGCCGACGCGCAGATCTTCGTCGACGACCAGATGTACATCCAGGCGCAGTGGCCGTACCCCGGTCTCGACCTGATGAACCCGACCATCGAGCGCAGCCAGACCGGTACCACCAACACCACGATCGTGGACGCGAACCAGACCAGGCCGGCCGGTTACTGGAACGGCGCGACCGTCCTGATGAGCTACTGGTACGCCTCCCAGACCGGCACGGTCGCGAGCTCGTCACCCGGCTCCATCACCCTCGCCGCGGCGGCCGGTTGCGCGGGCATCAACGCCGGTGACACCCGCTACGCACTCTCGGGCAAACTCGGCGAACTCGCGCACCCCGGCGAATGGTTCTACAACGCCGGCACCCTCTACCTGTACGGCGATCCCGCGGGCCACGCCGTACGGGCGAAGTCCCGCGATCTCGCCTTCGACCTGACGTCGGCCAGCTACACGACGGTCCGGAACCTCGACCTCTTCGGCGCCACGCTCAAGACCTCGGGAACCGGCAACGTGTTCGACGGTCTCGACGCCCGCTACCTGACGCACTACACCCAGCTCACCGCGCCCGGCACCAGCTGCAACGTCTCGGTCGGCGCGAGCACCGGCCTCCAGCTCCGCGGCTCGAACAACGTCCTGCAGAACAGCACGATCGCCTACAGCGCGGGATCCGGCGTACTGCTCGCCGGGACCGGTAATCGGGTCGACAACAACAAGATCAGCACCGTCGACTACATGGGCACGTACGCGTCCGGCATCGCCGTCACTGGCAGCGGGGCGACCGTGACCCGCAACACCGTTACAGACGTCGGTCGAGCGGACGTGTCAGTTGTCTGGGGCAACGGATTCAGTCCGTCGACGATCTCGTACAACGACCTGTCCGGTTACGACCACCTGAGCACCGACGGCGCCGCGATCTACCTGTGCTGCGGTTCCGACATGGCCGGTACGACGGTGCACCACAACTGGCTGCACGACGCGGCCAACCTGCCCGGGATCAACGCGTTCGCGGAGGCCGGAGCGTACGCCGACAACGGGCAGAGCAACCTGGTTTTCCACAACAACGTCGGCTGGGGCAACCTGCACGGCACGGTCATGCTGCACGGCCTGAACGGCGCCAGCCCGAACAACCTCGTCTACAACAACGACGGCGGGGTCTACCTGCTCGGCATCACAAGTGCTTCCGGCACCCAGATCGTCAACAACCTCGGCGATGTGTCCAACCCACCAGCAGCCGGCTCCGGGATCACCCTCTCGAACAACCTGCCAGCCAGTACCGATCCGCAGTACGTCGCGCCGGCGAGCAACGACTACCGCCTGCAGGCGACGTCACCCGCGCGGAACGCGGCGACGCCGATCGCCGGCGTCACGGACGGATCAACCGACCCGGTGCCGAGCCTCGGCGCCTACCAGTACGGGGGAACGTTCTGGATTCCGGGGGCCACGTGGTGACCAGCTCACGACTGTGGCCCTTGACAACGACTAAGCACTGGAGTGTGAACGACATGAGACAACTGTGGCGTCGTGCCTCAATCGCCGCGGTTGCGGCGACGGCATTGATCGGACTGGCGGCCTGTGGCGGCGGCGAGTCCGGGTCGTCGGGCCAGTCCGGGCCGACCACGCTGCGGGTGATCGTCAACATCACCCCGAACCTCACCGAGGCGTACTGGACCGAGCTGTTCGGCAAGTACGAGCAGGCGCATCCGGACGTCAAGGTGAAGCTGGAGCTGACCGGCACGATCTCGGCGAGCGCCAAGCTGACGCAGGACCTGGCCGCCGGCGACCCGCCGGACATCGCGCAGCAGATCACGCCGACCAAGGACAACGTCAGCCTGCTGGCCGACCTGACCGACGAGGCGTGGGTCAAGGACACTCCGCTGAGCGAGCAGTACGCGATCGACGGCAAGCGGTACGTCGTCGGTGTCGGGGAGCAGATCCAGTCGCTCGTCTTCTACAACAAGGCCGCCTTCACCAAGGCCGGTCTCGACCCGGCGACCATCAAGACGATGGATGACTTCGGTGCCGCGATGGCGAAGCTGAAGGCGGCCGGCTTCACCCCGCTGCAGACCTCCGGCCAGTGGGTCCCGGGGGCGCAGTTCTCGATGATGGCCGACGCCGGCGTGCTGACCGCCGACCCGGACTGGACCGTGAAGCGCAACGACAAGCAGACCACCTTCAAGGACAGCGGGTACCTGCCGTACCTGAAGGCGTACAAGTCCTGGATCGAAGCGGGGTACGTCGACAAGAGCGCGCTCGGTCTGACCTACGCCGACGGGCAGACCGCGTTCCTGAACGGGAAGTCCGCGATGTACATCATGGGCTCGTACTTCGTCCCGGCCGTCGACCAGGCGAAGAAGAGCGACCAGATCGGTGTCATCACGATGCCGACCGACGGCGCCTACCCGTCCGGCCAGTTCGGCAACATCGCGAGTCCGTACGTCGTCGTCAACAACTCCAAGCACAAGACGCAGGCGACCGAGTTCGTGAAGTGGCTGGTCACCGACAAGGCCGCGGTCGAGAGCCAGCTGGCCTCCGACGGCAACCTGCGCAAGGGCTTCACCTACAAGACGTCCAGCCTCGGCACCGGCGTCCAGAAGATCCTCGACAGCACGCCGTCGGTGCTGGTGAAGTCCGGCACGCACCAGCCGATCGAGGGGTTCTCGGGTGAGCTGAACACGCGGGTCCAGTCCCTGTTCACCGGTGCCTCGCCGGAGCAGGTCGCCGACGGTTTGGACAAGTGGTGGAACTCGCAGAGCTGACTCGTCGGCGGCACGTGCGTACCGCGAGGCTCCGGGAGACGGCGATCTCCGTGGGCCTCGCGGGCCCGGCCGTGCTGCTGTACACCGTGATGACCATCGTGCCGGTCGGCGTCGCCGTCTACCTGAGCCTGACGAACTGGAACGGCTTCTCCGACGCCGTGTTCATCGGGCTCGGCAACTACCGGCACCTGTTCGACGACCCGAACTCGACCCGGGCGTGGTACGTCACCGCGATCGTGGCCGTGGCCGGCTCGGTCCTGATGCTCGGCGGCGGCCTGTCGTACGCGCTGATCCTGAAGGAGAAGTCGCTCGTCAACTCGTTCTTCCGGGCGCTCGCCTACTACCCGCATGTGATCAGCGCGCTGATCCTGGGCTACCTGTGGGCGGCGATCCTGGGCACGAACGGCGCGATCAACAACACCCTGCAGAAGTTCGGCGTCGGCCCGGTCGGGTTCTTGTTCGAGGAGAAGCTGGCGCTGGTGACGCTGATCGCCGTGATCGCGTGGGCCGGCTTCGGGTTCAACGTCGTCCTGTTCGTGGCCGCGTTGCAGACGGTTCCGGCCGAGCTGCTCGAGGCGGCGCAGATCGACGGGGCGAGCGCCCGGCAGATCAACACCCAGGTGATCATCCCGATGATCGCCCCGGTGGTGACGGTCGCGACCGTACTGAACCTGATCGGGCTGATCCGCACCTACGACCTGGTCGTCAGTTTGACCGGTGGTGGACCGGCCGGCGCGACACAGACGTACGGGTACCTGATCCTGGCCAAGTCGTTCGAAGGAACGAAGGTCGGCTACGCCACCGCGCAGGCGGTGTTCCTGATGGTCGTGTCGGCCGCGCTGGCGCTGGTGGTGACCGCGTTGCGGAACCGGCAGGACCGAGCGGCGACAGGTTAGGAGGCGGAGATGGCACTCGATCTCGAGACGAAACCCTCGATCCAAGCGGTCCCACGGCCGGAGCCTCCACAGACGGCACGCCGCAAGCTCGTCGTCCGCCCGGTCATGCTCGGACTGTTGTTCGTGCTGATGACGATCCCGGTCTACCTGTTGCTGGTGAACAGCTTCAAGGACCAGGAGGACATCCTCAACGGAGCGTTCTCGATCCCGTTCGGGAAGCTCACACTGGAGCATCTGCAGGCGGCGATCAGGAGTCCGCAGTTCAACGTGATCCGCGGGTACGGGTTCACGCTGTTCCTGGTGGTGGCCGTGGACGTGCTGTGCATCCTGTTCGCCGGACCCGCGGCGTACGTGATCGCGCGGAGCATGAAACGCCGTACCCAGATGTTGATGCTGTACTTCCTGGCCGGGACCTTCATCCCGGGCGCGGCGCTGATCATCCCGGTGATCTATGTACTGCGCTCGCTCGGGCTGGCGAACACGGTCGCGGGACTGATCGCGCACGACGTGGCGTCGACGCTGCCGGTGAGCATCTTCTTGTTCGTCGGGTTCATCCGGACCATCCCGGTGGACATCGACCAGGCGGCGCAGATCGACGGCGCCGGCCGGTACCGGACGTTCTGGACGATCATCTTCCCGCTGATGCGGCCGGGCGTGGTGACGGTGCTGATTCTGAACTCGATCGGCATCTGGAACGACTTCGTCAGTCCACAGATCCTGCTCAGTCCGGGCTCCGGGCGGTACACGGTGACGACGGCGATCTATGCCGGGATCAGTCAGTACTCGACGGACATGACGAAGGTGTTCCCGAACCTGCTGCTGGCGATCGCGCCGGTGATCATCTTCTTCATCTACATGCAGCGGCACATCATCAGCGGACTGACCGTCGGCGCAGTGAAGGGTTGAGAGAGGAGGTGCTCCGCGGAGCACCTCCTCCTTTCACTTCTTGGTAGTGCGCTTCGCCTTCTTCTTGGCCATCCGGGCGTCCGGCACCGGGCCGCGACCGCCCGCGTGGTTGGCGAACGCGTCCGCGGCGGCGTCGGCGTCCGGCTCGCGGAGCAGCTGGACGAGGCGGCCGTGCTCGTCGGCCATCGCGTCCCAGTCGCCCTCGAACAGCGGGTCGCTGATCGCCCGCAGGGCCCGCAGGTTCGGCTCCAGGACCTCCCACATCCGGGTCAGGAACGGGTTGCCGGCCAGCTGGATCACCTGCGTGTGGAAGGCGATGTCGACGTCGCGGAACATGCTCAGGTCGCCGGACTTGGCGGCCTTGTGCAGCTGCTCGACGAGGTCGTCGAGCTCGCGGAGGTCCTGCTCGCTCATCCGGGTGGCGGCCAGTTGCGCGGCCAGTCGCTCGAGCGGCTCGCGGACCTGGCGCGCGTACTCGACGTCCTCCTGCGAGATCTCCACGACGAAGTTGCCGCGCCGTGGGATGTGCACCAGCAGACCCTCGCGGGCCAGCTGCTTGACCGCCTCGCGCACCGGAGCCTGGCTGACCCCGAGCTGGCGGGCGATCTCGGACTCGACGACGCGTTCGTTCGGCCCCAGGTCGCCGTCGACGATGGCCTGCCGGAGCAGCTCGTACGCGCGCTCCGAGATCAGTGTGGCGCGGAACTGGTCCTTGTTGCTCGCCAGCGTGGAGGCGAAGTCACCCTTAGCCATGAAAGCCCCGATTCGTGCGATGTCCCGAAAACCCTTGTCATCATACTTCTCTGATCGCCTAGCAGGTATCGATAACGTTCGTCCCCTCCAAGAGGTTCCCGGCCAGACGATAGGCGCGAACGGCGGTCCCGTGCAGGACCAAGGCCCGTTCGTCGGCCGTCAATCTCGCCAGCCCACTGCACGCGAGCTCCAGTGAGTCCGCCCGCGACCCTCGCGGCAAGCAGATCGGCCAATCCGATCCGACCAGGCACCGCTCCGGCCCCACCGCGTCCACCGCCCGCTCAACCAGCTTCGCAACCCGTTCAAGCGGTACGCCGTTCTGCTGCGTGAGCAACCCCGAGATCTTCAGCAACACGCCCGGCTCTCGCGCCGCCAACCGCAGTCCACGCTCCCACTCGGTGAGATCACCAGTGCGGAGATTCGGGGGATTGCCGAGATGATTCACGACGACGGTGAGTCCCGGATGCGCCTGCGCCAGCGCGGCGGCGGCGCCGAGCGCGTCGGTCAGCAGGTTCAGGTCGAGCGTGACGCCGAGCTCCGCGAGAACCGGCAACAGCCTGGTCTCGTGCGGTTCCGGCAGGCCTGGCCCGCCGAGGCGCATGCCGTTCGGTCCTGCCTCGGTCAGCAGTCGCGCGAAGGCCGACGGCGCGATTCCTTCGTAGACCTTGAGATTCCCGACGTAGCCGGCGACCAGGTCGGGGCGTGTGAGCCGCAGTTCGCGCAGGGCGAGGGTCTCGCCGCGGTCGCCGCGGGACGCCTCCACCAGGATCGATCCGGCCAGGTCCAGGCCGTCGCCGCTGCGGTCCAGATCGCTCACCGTGAAGGTCTTGTCGTGCGCGGATCCGGGCTTGATCCAGCCGAAGCCGTGGCCGCTGTGCCACAGGTGCGCGTGACAGTCGATCAGGCGCATCGTCGTACCCCTCTCGCGGTCTTGACACCGTCGCGTCGGATCAGGCTAAATCATCGGGTATCGATCAGCGATAAGGGGTGTGTTTCTTCATGCTCAGCACGGAAACCGTGCACGCGACCCGTCGGCTGACCGCGCCGCCGGCGTGGGCCACGCTGGAGCGGGAGCTGTTCGCCCAGCAGGACCGGGCCTGGCGGGTGTTCGCCGATCGGTACACCGAGGGCGACGGCCGGCTGGTGTTCCGGGACCGGCTCGGGGTCGGGCTCGACGGCCGCGACGGTGTCGACGACTTCTACGAGCCGTTCTTCAACTGGCCGACGCTGTACCTGCTCGGTGGCAGCGCCGACCTGCTCGACGCGTCCCTGCGGCACTGGCACGGCGTGACCAACCAGCTGTCCGAGATGGGCATGCTGGTCGACAGCTACGAGCGCGGCTACGACTGGTTCCACCAGGGCGAGAGCATGGTGCTGTTCTACGCGCTCTGCCTGGCGCGGCCGGACGACGCCGAGCTGCGGCGGCTGGCCGGTCAGTTCGCCGACCTGTACCTGCCGGGCGGTCCGAACTACGACGCCGAGCACCGCGTGATCCAGGCGCCGCACAACGGTGCCGCCGGACCGCGCTGGGGGTTCATCGACGGCGAGAAGTACTTCCCGTGGAGCCTCCCGCTGCGTCCGTACGGTCTGCCGCTCGACTGGATCGGTGTCTCGTCCTTCGACGAGCTCGTCGACGACCCGTCCAAGGCACGTGAGTACGGGCAGATCATGTGGGACCGGATGGGCCGCGGTGACACGCTCGCGAACCTCGCCGCGACCGGACTCGCCACGAACGCGTATCTCTTCCACGGCGACTCGTCGTACGCCGACTGGGTCACGGAGTACGTCGGCACCTGGCAGGACCGGCTCGCCGGGCGGGAGGTGATCCCTGACAACGCCGGCCTGAACGGTGTGGTGGGCGAGCACCTCGACGGGCGTTGGTACGGCGGCCACTACGGCTGGGCCTGGCCGCACGGGATCGAGTCCGTCGGCTCGTCGGCGGTCGTCGGCGCGGTCAACGCCACCCTGGTCTCCGGCGATCGCGGGTATCTCGAGCTCGCCCGGAACCCGCTCGACGCGGTGCTGAAGCAGGCGGAGTACCGGAAGCTCGCGGACATGGGGACGCTGACGAAGCGCTGGCTGCGGCATCTCGATCCGGAGCGGCCGACGCTGGCGGTTCCGCAGCGGTACAACGACTCCGGCTGGTTCGACTACAACGTGATGCCGACCCAGCTGCCGATCGCGCTCTGGCACTTCAGCCGGGACGCGGCCGACGCCGAGCGGATCGACCGGCTGCGCGAAGGATCCGACTGGGACTGGACCGCCGTCCACGACCAGCGGAACAAGGACGAGGGCGGTCATGAGGAGCCCTGGTACGAGTTCCTCGCCGCGCGCAACCCGGCCTTCCCCGAACGGATGCTGCGCTCCGCGCTCGAGATCTCCGCCGCCCGTCTGGACCTGATCGAGAACGACGGCATCGACCCGACGGTCGGCCCGGACGCCCTGGACATCCACCACTGGCAGAACGTGAACCCGGTCGTCACTGAGGCGCTCCTGCAACTCACCACCGGCTCACCCCAGGTTCTGTACAACGGTGGCCTCACGCAACTACATGTCCGGTACTTCGACGTTGCCAACCGTCGGCCGGGTCTGCCGGACGATGTCGCGGCGCTCGTCTCCGACATCCGTCCCGAGCACACCGTCGTCGAGCTCGTGAACCTCGGCACCGCGCCGCGCTCGGTACTCGTCCAGGCCGGGTCCTTCGGCGAACACGTCGTACAGACCGTTGCGGTGGACGATGCCACGCCGGTGCCCGTCGACGGACAGTACGTGCAGGTCGAGTTGCCGGCGTCGTCGGAAGTGCGGTTGACGCTCGCGATGACGCTGCATGCCCGGAAGCCGGTGAACCAGTCGCCATGGGAGGCGTGATGCTGCCCCGCCTGGGCATCGGTACGGCGCCCCTCGGCGGACTGTTCCGCGAGGTGGCCGAGGAGGACGCGGCCGCCACGGTGAAGGCCGCGGCCGAGGCCGGCGTCCGCTACTTCGACACCGCCCCGCGCTACGGTCACGGGCTCGCCGAGGAACGGCTCGGCCGGACCCTCGGAGTCGTCGAGGAGCCGGTCATCTCGACCAAGACCGGTTGGCTGCTCGAGCCCGAGGGTGGGGCCCGCGCCGACTTCAGTGACCGCGGGATCCGCGAGTCCTTCGAGTCCAGTCTCGCGCGGCTCAACCGGTCCTCGGTCGACATCCTCTACCTGCACGACCCGGACGAGTACCCCGACGAGATCCGTCGTACCGGCTATCGGGCCGTGCGGAAGTTGCGCGATGAGGGTCTTGTGCGCGCCATCGGCTTCGGGATGAACCACAGCGCGCCGCTCGCCGCGTACGTCGACGAGTTCGACGTCGATGTGGTCCTGATCGCGGGACGGTTCTCCCTGCTCGACCACGATGCGATGGGCACGTTGCTGCCGTTGTGCCAACGTCGCGGCACGTCGGTTGTCGTCGGGGGAGTGTTCAACACCGGCCTGCTCGCGGATCCCAACCCCGCCGCGATGTTCAACTACCGCCCGGTGGATCCGGACGCGCTCGCCCGCGCTCAGCGATGCGGCGAGCTCTGCGCGCAGTACGGCGTACCGCTGCCGGTCGCCGCCATTCAGTTCCCGTATCTCCATCCGGCGGTGACGTCTGTCGTCGTCGGCTGTCGCTCCGCGGACGAGGTGACCGCGAACGTCGCCGCTCTTGAGCGGCCCGTGCCGGCCGAGCTCTGGCAGCGGCTGGCGTCCGAGGGCTTCGTCCCACAGTCGTTGGTCTAGGGCTTCTCTCCCACTCCCGAGAAAGGGGAACTTGTAAGTAGGTGTAATCGATAATCGACCAAAGGATGTTCTGCGATGAAGCGATATCTGGCAGCCGTGCTTGCCGCCGGTCTGCTGGCGACCGCAACTCCAGCGGTAGCCGCCACTACCGGCCCGGGCCCACGCGCCCTCTACGTCTCGACCACCGGCGACGATCACAACCGGGGAAGCATCGACAAGCCGCTCCGGACCCTGGAAGGCGCCCGCGACGCGATCCGCACGCTCAAGAAGGCGCACCTGCCCAAGGGAGGTGTGACCGTCTACCTGCGCCAGGGCAGCTACCAGCGCAGTGCGACCTTCGCCCTCACCGATCAGGACTCCGGCACCGCGGACTCCCCGATCACCTACAAGTCCTACCCCGGCGAGACCGCGACCCTCACCGGCGGCACCCAACTCCCGTACGACGGATTCGCGCCGGTGACCGACGAGTCGGTGCTCGACCGGGTGGTCGACAAGTCCGCCCGCCCGAAGATCCTCCAGGTCGACCTCCGCGCGCTCGGCCTCACCGACTACGGCGAGGTCAGCCGGCACGGCTACTGGCACGCGAACGACGTCAGCAAGACCCCGCCGATGGAGTTGTACGTCGACGGCGAAGGCCAGACGCTCGCCCGCTGGCCGAACAACGGCACCGTGCAGATGAACAAGATCATCGATCCGGGCCCGACCCACAACGACCCGGACCTCCAGGATCGCGGCGGCACATTCAGCTACAGCTACGACCGCCCGAAGTACTGGACCCAGGCCAAGGACATCTGGCTGGACGGGATCTTCGGGTACAGCTGGGAGTGGTCGTTCAACAAGATCCAGTCCATCGACACCACCGCCAAGACGATCACCCTGCGGTACGGCGAGATGTCCGGGCTGATGAAGTCCTGGTTCCCGGACTTCCACTTCGCGCAGAACCTGCTCGAGGAACTGGACGCGCCGGGCGAGTACTACATCGACCGCGACAAGGGCGTGCTCTACCTGGTGCCGAACGCGTCCTTCCTCGCCAAGCGCGGCGCGGTCACCGTGACGACCCTCGACGAGCCGATGATCCGCACCGACAACACGTCGTACGTGACGTTCGACGACCTGGTGATGGAGTACGGGCGTGCCACAGCGGCGGTCATCCTCGGCGGCAGTCATGTCACCGTCTCGCGCAGCGACATCCGCAACTTCACCGACGGCGGCGTCCTGATCAACTCGCCTGGCCGCTATACGTACGACGGTATTCCGGTGAACCGTGGCGGGACCGACCACGCGATCGTGTCCACCGAGCTCAGTCACATCGGCGGTGTCCCGGTCGTGCTGCAGGGCGGGAACAAGACCACTCTCGCGCCCGGCCGGAACAGGGTGCAGAACTCGCACATCCACGACTTCGCCTACTACCACAAGGCCTACAACGCCGGTGTGATGTTCGACGGCGTCGGCAACATTGCCCGGGGCAACGAGATTCACGACGCACCGCATCCGGGCATTATCGTGCAGGGGAACGACCAGCTGATCGAGGACAACGAGATCTACGACGTCTGCAAGACGTTCCAGGATCTCGGCGCGATCTACATGAACGCCGGGTCGACACCGCAGCAGCGCGGCAACGTGTTCCGGCGGAACTACTTCCACGACATCGGCAAGGGCCGCGCCGGCGTCGAGGGCATCTACGCCGACAACCTCACGATGGGCCTGACCATCGACCAGAACGTCTTCGCCGACATGGGCAACGACGCGGTGAAGAGCGGGTCCGGTGACTACGTGACCGCGACGAACAATATCTTTGTCGACACGAAGGTGCCCTACGACAACTACGAGATGTGGATGGGTAACCAGGAGGGCAACGTCGTCGACCGGTCGTACATGCCGGCCTGGAAGAAACTCTTCGCCGACAACAACAACTTCGAAGGGACGCCGTACCTGACGAAGTACCCCGAGCTCGGGCACTTCTTCGAGGACAACCACTACTACCCGGCGAACAACAGGTTCGCGAAGAACCTGGTCTGGAACCCGACACTCGCCCGGCAGTCCGACGTGAACGCGAACGGCGCGCGGGACGTGAAGAACCTGCTGAACTACGCCGACAACTGGGTCACGACCGATGATCCGGGGTTCGTCGACTGGCAGAAGGGCGACTTCCGGCTGCGCGCGGACGCCCCGGTCTTCGACCACATCCCGGGCTTCCAGGCGATCGCGTTCGACCGGATCGGAACCCACGGGCATGTCGGGCAGACGCGGACACCGGAGACCATCCCGCTGGAGTCGGTGGCGTTCCCGTCCAGCGACCTCTCGATCGACCTCGGCGACCAGGTCCCGTTCGCGGCGGCCGCCGTACCGTGGAACAGCACGAACGCCGCGGCCACCTACACGTCCAGCGATCCGACGATCGCGACGATCGACGCGAACGGGCTCGTCACCGCGGTCGCGCCGGGAACGGCGACGCTCACGGCGACCTCGAAGGCCGATCCGGCGATCAAGGACGAGGCGAACCTCGTGGTCCACGAGGGCGACGGCGTACTGCACTACACCGACTTCGAGTCGGGCGCGAACGGGTGGCCCGTCGACGGCAACCGCAATGTGGTCGACGACGGCTCGGGGAACCACGTGTACCGGATCGTCAACGGTGCCAACGCGCAGCTCCCGCGGGACTTCACCGAGTACGTTCTCGACTTCACGGTGACGACTCCCGCGGACCTGCCCGACGGCGCGGTCATGCTGGTCTACGACCGGACCGGGACCACCCCGGGCGGCTACATCAGGTATCGCCACCTGGCCTCGGGTCCTGTCTGGACGATCTACGACAGCAAGTGGGCGGTCATCCAGCAAGTGACCCTCGGCGCGGACGCGGCCTTCATGCCGGGGACGACGTACGCGGTCAAGGTCGCGGTCCAGCCGGGCGGGATCAAGGTGCTGGTGAACGGCCAGCAGGTCGTCGCCGGAGCGAACCCTGCTCCCGCGGCCGCCGGCAAGGTCGGCTTCTACGTCTCTGGCGTGAGCCGGTTGGACTTCGACAACGTCGGCTTCTCGATCGTCTCCACCCAGGTCAGCGGCATCGACCTCGGTACGACGCAACTCGCCCTCGAAACCGGTGAACGCCGGACCGTCGAGGCCACCGTCTCGCCGGCCGGCGCGTCGGACACGAGACTGGCCTGGACCTCCGACACCCCGGGGGTGGCGACCGTCGACAGCACCGGGAAGATCACCGCGGTCGCGGCCGGTACGGCGACCGTGAAGGCCACCTCGGTGTCCAACCCGGCCGTCTCCGCGACGCTGGCCGTCACGGTCCAGGACGGCCAGTACGCCGTCACCGACCTGACCACGCAGCTCTCGGACCAGGTGAACTGGACGACCTCGCCGAACCTGGACTTCAGCCAGGGCACGGTGCGGGCGACCGGCGAGGGCGTGTTCGGATACAAGGCCCAGAAGTTCGGTGACGGGCTGCTCCGGTTCAAGGCCGAGGTCGGTGCGTTCGCCGGCGGCTGGTACGGATTCCAGGTGCGCTCGCATGAGACCGGAGTACCGGCCTGGCAGAACTCGAACACCGGGTACCTGGTGGTGATCAAGGAGGACACCATCGAGCTGCAGAGCTGGACACCCGGGCAGACGCTGCTCGACGTGATCCCGAACGACGTGATCGCGCCGAACAGTACCCACGACATCGCGTTCGGCACGAGCGGCGGCAATCGTGTGGTGCTCAAGGTCGACGGCAGAACGGTGTGGAGCCAGCTCGACACCAAGGCCAACAACCCGATCGGTGCCGACGGCTACTTCAACCTCTACAACTACGCCAAGGGCAACCCGATCCGGCTGCTCCCCGCGTAGTCCTCGCGGCACCCGGTCTCTGTCCGCTCCATGACGGAGACCGCGGGCGGGGGCGGCGGCGTCCATGGGTCACACCGCCGCCGACAACTGGGAGTTCCGCTTGCCAACCATGAACCAGAGCAGGCTCCCGATGAACGGTGCCATCACAATGAACACGATCCACACCAGCTTCATCCCGGCCGTTGCCGAGGAGAACAAGGCGCTGAAGAAGGCGCCGACGACGAGTAGGACGTAAGCGATCAGGATGCCGACCAGCAGTGCGGCTCCCACGACCCCGAAGGTCTGGTCGGTCGTGCTGCTGGCGGCGATCTCGGTGAGCATCATTTGGCTGCCTTTGCTGGAGTGCTGTGCCAGTCCGGGTGGCCCGGCATCGGAGGGGTGGTGGCGCCGTAGATCCAGGCGCGGAAGTACTGCGTGAGGTCGCGGCCGCTGACCTGGTTGGCGACGTCGATGTAGTCCTGGGTGCTCGCGTTGCGGTCGCGGTACCGGTCGAAGAAGGTCTGCTCGATCCGGTGGAACGTGGCGTCGCCGACCAGGGTGTTGAGACCGGTGAGCATCAGCTGACCGGGCACGTCGGTGTCGAAGAGCAGCCCGAACGGAGCCTTGACCCGACCCATCGGACCGGAGTCGGTGCGGTGCTGCTGGTCCTGCTCGTAGAGTTCCTTGAGCTCCTTGGTCAGATCGATCTGGCCGCGCGCCGCGGCGTACTTGCGCTCGTAGTACCGCGCGTGGCCTTCGCTGATCCACATGTCGTCCCAGCTGCGGACGGCGACCGCGTCACCGAAGTACTGGTGCGTCATCTCGTGGACGAGAGTCGAGGACTCCTGCGCGGGCGGGAGCGAGAGACCGGCGCCGAACGTGGATAGCGTGGTGGTCTCCAGCGCGACACCGTCGTACGGGCTCGCGAGACCGAGGACGCCGTACTGCTCGAAGGGGAACGGGCGGCCGATCTGCCGCTCGAGCCACCCGAGCTGCGCCGGTGTCTCGCGGGCAGTCACCTCCATCGCGTCCGTGAACGTGTGCCCCTGGAGCGCGGCGAGCGCGAGATAGCTGCGCACCGGCAACTGCTGCGGCCCGGTCTGCCGCACTTCACGGAACTTGCCGACGGCAATCGGTAGGACGTCCGTCGGGACGGGGTGATCGGTCCGGTACACCCAGGTCGTGTCGCCGCCATGCACGTACTTCGTGATCAGCCGCCCGCCCGACAGCCCCATCCGGTCGCTCGGCGGGGAGATCCGGACCGTGAACCGGGCCTTGTCGCTCGGGTGATCGTTCGACGGGAAGGCGAGGTGCGCGCGGTCCGGCTGGCTCATCACCGCGAACCCGTCCGCGGTGTTGTTCCAGAACTCCATCGGGTACGGCGTCCCCGCGGGCCAGTGCATACTCGCCGGCGCCGGGTTCAGCGCGCGGTCGGCCGTGTACACCACTCGCACGCTGAACGGCACGTGGTCGGGCAACGCCCGCGCCGGCGTGACGGTCAGCTTCTCGCCCGCCTGTGAGAACGTCGCCGGCCGGCCGTTGACGGTCACCGACGAGATCGCCTGCCCGACCGAGTCGAGCCCGAACCGGGACAGCTCCTGCGTGGCCACCGCGCGTATCGTCACCACCCCCGGCATCTTGGTCGTCCCGACCCGATACCCGAGGCTGATGTCGTAGCTCTGCGCGTCGTACCCACCGTTACCGAGCCCGGGGAACAGCCGGTCGCCCAGATCTTCCGCGCCGGGCGTCGCCGCCTGCGCGGTGCTCACGCCGAGCGGGAGCAGCACGATGGTTGCCGCGAGCAAACTGCCGATCCGTCGTCTGGTTGCCATGTCCCCAAGAGTTCCGGATTCCGCCCCTCGAAACATCGGTCGCAGGGCTCGAACTTGGGTACTACCAAAGTGTTAATCCACGGTCGTTTCGTCGCAGGCCCTACGGTGGTGTCATGCGGCTCGAGTGGTGGGACGGCAAGCTCCGGACACTCCTGTTCGACATCGTGTTCGCCGCGGCGGTAACCGCGGGCATGTCGCTCGACATCACGAACAACGGCACCCTGCACTGGTACGGCGCGGTGTTCCTCGGCGTCCTGTTCCTCGGGATGCTGGTCCGCCGCCGGTTCCCGCTGCTCTTCGTCGCGGTCGCACCGGTCAGCCAGGTGTTCCCGAGTGTGCCGGTGACGATCTCGGCGTACACGACGGCGAGCCGCAAGGGACTGCATTGGCAGACCGCGGTGTCCGCGGTCGTCGGTGCGGTGGTGATCGTCATCTGGCCGGTCCCCGGCCGCGCGAACCTGACATGGGGCGAGCAGGCGGCCTCGGTCGTGCTGTTCGTCGGCGGGCCGATTCTGCTCGGGCTCTGGGTCTATCAGCGGCGTGCCCTCCTCGTCGCCCTCCAGGACCGGGCCGAACAGGCCGAGCGCGAGCGCGACCTGCGCTCCGAGCGTGCGGTGACCGCCGAGCGCCGCCGGATCGCGCGCGAGATGCACGACGTGGTCGCGCACCGGGTGAGCGCGATCGCCTTGCAGTCCGGCGCGCTGACCATGACCGCGCCGGACGAGCAGACCGAGCAGGTCGCCGAGGTGATCCGCAAGACCAGTACGGCGGCCCTCACCGAGCTCCGCGAGATCCTCCAGGTGCTGCGCGACGAGCTGCCGGGGGAGCCGGGGCACGTCGCGCCGTCGATCGGTGCCGTCCCGGTGCTGGTCGCGGATGCGGTCACGACCGGGCAGGTGGTCGAGCTGGAGGTCCCGGACCCGGTCCCCGAGGTGCCGTCGGCGGTCGGACGGGCGGCGTACCGGATCGTGCAGGAAGCGTTGACGAATGCAGCCAAGCACGCGCCCGGCGTACCGGTGACGGTCAGGATCGTTGTCGACGGCGACGAGTTGACGGTCGAGGTGACGAATCCCCGGAGCGTCGCGAGCATCGCCGTACCGGGGTCGGGGTACGGCTTGCTCGGGATGCGGGAACGGGTCTCACTGGC
This sequence comes from Kribbella sp. NPDC054772, assembly GCF_053611945.1. Classification (NCBI taxonomy): domain Bacteria; kingdom Bacillati; phylum Actinomycetota; class Actinomycetes; order Propionibacteriales; family Kribbellaceae; genus Kribbella; species Kribbella sp. NPDC054772. The sequence continues at coordinate 196,401 of NZ_JBSHBJ010000003.1, forward strand.
AGGCGGTCGGCTGGAGACCGGGTGGGTCGGTGGGACGTTCAGAGTCGGTGCGGCGTTCGGGCTGAAGGCGGCGGAATGATCAAGGTGTTGCTCCTCGACGACGAGGAACTGGTCCGGAACGGCATCCGGCTGATCCTGCAGGCGGGTGGCACCGCCGAGGTCGTTGCCGAGGACACCGATGGAGCGCGGGTCGTGGAGTTGGTCGAGAAGCACTCGCCCGACCTGGTGCTGACCGATATCCAGATGCCGACGGTGAACGGCATCGAGGTCACGCGTCGCGTCAACGCCTTGAGCGAGCCACCGCCCGTGGTGATCCTGACGACCTTCGACCTGGACGAGTATGTGTACGAGGCGTTGCAGGCCGGGGCGACCGGATTCCTGCTGAAGGACACGGCGCCGAGAGCTCTGGTGGACGCGGTCGGACAGGCTGCCCGGGGTGATTCCATGCTGTCGCCGAGCATCACGAAGCGACTCATCACCGCTTACACGACCAACCCTCGCGAGGTCACGCCCAAGGGTGAGGTGCTGGGTGAACTCACGCCACGCGAGCGGGATGTCGCGGTCGCGGTGGCCGAGGGGCTGAGCAACGCCGAGATCGCCCGCCGGCTGGAGCTTCGGGAGTCGACGGTGAAGGTACACATCACGCACATCATGGCGAAGCTCGACGTACCGAACCGGACCAAGATCGCCCTCCTCGTCCATGATGCCGGGCTCGCCTAAGACCAAAGGACTACGAACGTGTCGACCTGAGACCGATGTCCAGGGGTCGTGGCTTGTCTAGATTTCAAGGCATGTTGAAGATAGTTGCCCTCGCCGGGCTGGCCGCCGCCGTCGGACTCGTGCCAGCCGTCGGGATCGGGGACAAGGTGTGGCCGGAGCTCGGCAACACCGGGTACGACGTGGTGGGCCAGCAGCTCGCGGTGCGGTTCAACCAGAAGCTGACCGCGTACACCGCGAGCACGACGCTCACCGGCCGAGCGACGCAGAAGCTGACCGCGTTCGACCTCGACCTGCTCGGCCCGAAGGTGACCGGCGTCGACGTCAATGGCGTGCGAGCGGCCTGGAAGACCACACCGGAAGGTGAGCTGGTGGTCACCCCGGAGCGACCCGTTCGCGACCACGCGCGCTTCGTGGTGAAGGTCGACGTACGCAACGACCTACCGGATGCGGCGGAGAGCAAGTCCTACCCGTCCGGACTGTTGCGGCACGACGGGTGGGTGCAAGCCGTCAACCAGCCGGCCGGGGCGCGCCGGATCCTCGCGGTCAGCGACCATCCCGCGCAGAAGGCACCGGCCACGATCTCGGTCACCGCTCCGAGCTCGCTCAACTCGATTGCCAACGGCAAACTTCTCAGCACGGTCAAGGGCACCACCTACACGACCCGGGTCTTCCGTGAGCAGCGCAAACTCGCGACCGAGCTGCTCCAGATCGGTGTCGGCCCGTTCACGGTGCTGCACAGCAAGGGCCCACACGGTCTGGACATGAGGTACGCCGTACCGACCGCGCAGCTCGCCGACATCAAGCCGCAGCTCACGTCGTTCGACACGTCGATCCGCTTCCTCGAGGCACGACTCGGCCGGTTCCCGGGCGCGGAGGCCGGGTCGTACATCACGCCGATGGGCGGCGAACTGGAGACGCAGGGTCTCACGCTGATGACCGCCGACGCGATGACCAAGAAGGGCTTCGAGGAGAACGGGACCGACGCGGTCGTCCTGCACGAGGTCGCGCACGAATGGTTCGGCAACTCGGTCTCCCCGCGCCGCTGGTCCGACCTGTGGCTGAACGAGGGCCACGCCGTCTTCTACCAGAACGTGTACGCCGAGGGCCGGTACGGCGCGAGTCAGGAGAAGTCGATGCGGGACTCGTACGAGAACTACGGTGACAAGCTCTTCGCCAACGGCCCGATCGCGGATCCCGATCCGAAGACGCTCACCGGTGATCTGGCGAACCTGCGACCGTACTCCACCGCGGCGTACTCCGGTGGCGCGCTGACGCTGTACGCGCTGCAGCAGAAGGTCGGGACGACGACGTTCAACGCCATCGAGCGTGCCTGGGTGCACCGCTACGCCAACTCGACCGCGGGCACCGAGGACTTCATCCGGACCGCTTCGGACGTGGCCGGAACCGACCTGGCGCCGTTCCTCCACTCGTGGCTCTATGGCACGCACCTCCCGCCGATGCCCGGGCATCCGGACTGGAAACCGGGGAAGCCCTAGGCGAGCGCCGCGAGAAGCGTCGACGTACAGATCCGGCGGAGCTCGGCGCGGCTGCAGTGCGGGGCGATCAGCCAGTCGACCGTGAGCAGCCGAACGAAGACCAGCCAGCTCTGCAGGATGCTCGAGGTCAGGGCACGCCGCTCGCCGGCCAGGTTGGTTGCTTCGAGCACGCGTTCGCGCAGGACGGACAGTTCGTCGGAGATGATCGCCTGGATAGCGGGGTCGCCGGCGAGCGTCCGGTTGGCGGCGATCACCGTGGCCCGGTTCGCCTCGAAGTAGTCGAAGTGCGCGTCGAGCCCCGCCTCGATCTGCTCGGGCAGCGGCCGGTCGGACGTCAGGTGGACCTGGTCGAGCAGCCGGTCCGCCGCGCGCTGGTAGACGGCCGCGAACAGGTCACGCTTGGTGGCGAAGTACTGGTAGAGCAGTGCCCGCGAAACCTCGGCGTACCGGGCGACCTCCTCCATCGCGACATCGTCGTACCCGCGCCGGGCGAACAACTGCTCGCCGGCGTCGATGAGCTCGGCGCGCCGTTCCTCCGGCCGCAGCCTCCGTCGTGGCATGCCCGAAGTCTAGTGGACAGGTGTCTAGTAACCTCACTAATAGACAGTCGTCTACTAAGGGGTGCGGAATGCTGAAGTGGTTGATGCTCACGCTCGGGGCCGCGTGCGTGCTGATCGGGATCGCCCATGTCGCGGCCGGTATTCATTCCGAGCCCGGGCTGGCCGGGGCCGGGCCGACGGTGGACAGTCGGGAGCGGTTCTACGGCGCAATCTTCGCCGGCTACGGACTCGCCTGCATCTGGGTGGTCCGCCGCGCACCGATCGACAAGGTGCTGGTCAACTGGCTGGCCGGGATCTTCCTGCTCGGCGGGGTCGGGCGACTGCTGTCCTGGGCGATCGAGGGGCGGCCGCACTGGTTCCAGTTGCCGCTGACGGCGCTCGAACTCGTCGTACCGCTGATCATTTTTGGCTTGGCGCGAGGGCTTGACCAGCGGAAAGGCTAAGTGATTTAGTCAGTTTGTGACTTACTCAGCATCTGAGGCGCTGCCCAGCCTGTCCGACCGGTTGACCGAGTCGATCCTCGGCATCATCCGGGACGGCGGGCTGCGGCCGGGCGACGCGATCCCGTCGGCCCGTGAGCTGGCGAAACGGTTCGCGATCACCACGCCGACCGTGCGCGAGGCGCTCCGGAAGCTCGAGGCCACCGGCGCGGTCGAGTTCCGGCACGGGTCCGGGACGTACGTCGGTCCGACGATCAACAACGTCGTACTGGCGAATCCGCATCGGCCGCCGATCACCAAGGACTCCGTGCTGCAGTTGATCGGCGCGCGCCTGGTGATCGAGCCGGCTGTCGCCGCCCAGTCCGCCGTGGCGCGGCAGCCGGAGAACCTGGAGCGCCTGGAGGCTGCGGTCACCAACGCCCTGGTCCCGCCCGGTGGGCCGGCGTTCGCGCTGAACTTCCACATCGAGCTCGCGGCCGCGTCCGGCAACCCGTTGCTGCACGAGGTGCTCGCGTCGCTGCTGAAGGTCCGGGTCCGCGAGCAGCAGCAGATCCGCGCGCTGTACGACAACCGCGAGCGCGACCACGAGGAACACCAGGCGATCGTCGAGGCGGTCCGCGCGCAGGACGCCGTACAGGCCGAGCGGCTGACCCGCGAGCACCTGGACAACATCCGTCAAGCCGTCGAAGCCGCCCCGGAGTTCTCATGAGACTCGCCGAGATGACGACCGACGAAGCACTCGAGGCCGTCCGCACCGCGCCACTGGTGATCATTCCGGTCGGCGCGCAGGAACAACACGGTGGCGGGATGGCGATGTCCACCGACACCGTCCGCGCGGTCGGCGTCGCCGAGCGGGTCGCCGAACGACTGGCCGGCCGGGCGGTGATCGCCCCGCCCGTCCCGTACGGCGTCTCGCCGCACCACATGGCCTTCGCCGGGACGATGACGTTGTCCCCGGCAACTTTCCTCCAGGTACTCCGGGACCTCGTCGCCAGCCTGCGTGAACACGGCTGGAAGCAGTTCCTGGTGATCACCGGGCACGGCGGGAACAACGCCGCGCTGTCCGTGCTCGCGCAGGAGTACGTCCGCGGCGACGTGACGTTCGCCTGGACCCCGGTCACGTCCGTGGTGTCGGACCTCATCACCGACGTCGGCGCGGTCCACGGTCACGCCGGTGAAGCGGAGACCGCGCAGATGCTCTATCTCGCCCCGGAACTGGTTCAGGCGGATCGCCTGGAGCCGGGCGCGTTGACGCTCGAGGAGCTCACCGTTCCGGCCCGACTGGCCCGGGGGTCGCGCGGCCCGCGGCTGTCCGTCGGGTTCGACGAGTACCACAAGCGTGGTGTGCTGGGTGATCCCCGCCGCGCCACTGCAGAGGACGGCCGTCTCCTGGTGGAGACCGCCGCCGACCGGATAGCCGCCTTCGCCGACGAGTTGCTCTCGGCCTGACGCCGCACCCCGAACACTGGACCTTCGCTCAGGGAGGTCCAGGCGCGAGCCTGCCCGCCCGCAGGCCGCACGCCCCGAGGAGGGACCCCTGATGAACCTCGCACGCCCCAGAACCTCCAGCCGCACCGCCCGCAGGGTCGGCGCACTGCTGGCGGCGGCCGGCCTGGTGACCGCCGCCACCACGTTGCCGTCAGCAACCGCCGCAGCCCCAGGCAGCGCCGGGTGTGGGGCGCAAGCAGCCCCGGCCGGCGACTACACGCTGGTCTCCGGCGGCATCACCCGCACCTACCGCCTGCACGTCCCGGACAACTACCACCCGTCGAAGTCCTACCCGCTGATCGTCGTGTACCACGGTCGTGGCAAGACCGGTGCGCAGACCGAGGCGTTCTCGGGCCTCTCGAAGCTCGACGCGGTCGTTGCCTACCCCAACGGTGTGATCGGTGACGAGAACAAGCAGGCCTGGCAAGGAGCGCCGTACTCCGCCAAGGGTGTGGACGACGTGGGGTTCACCAGCGACTTGCTCGACGACCTGGAGTCGAAATACTGCGTTGACACCGATGCCGTCTACGCGACCGGCAAGTCGAACGGTGCTGGCTTCACCGGGATCGTCGCCTGTCAACTGGCGGACCGGTTCGCGGCGATCGCCCCGGTCTCCGGCGCGTTCTACATTGAGGGCACGCGTTGCGCGCCGAGCCGCCCAGTCCCGGTGCTCGACATCCACGGCACCGGCGACACGACGATCCCGTACGGCGGTGACGGCGAGCGCGACCTGCCGAGTGTGCAGACGTGGGTCCGCGACTGGGCGGTCCGTGACCACTGCAAGCAGGATCCGAAGACGAGTCAGCTCGGTGACGACGTACTGACGTTCACCTACAAGGGCTGCAGCGCCGATGTCGTGCATGTCGCGGTCACCGACGGCGGGCACACGTGGCCGGGGTCGGATTCCAGCTCGGGTCCGGGGTACGTCACCCAGACCTTCCAGGCGTCGACGCTGATCGGCGACTTCTTCAAGGCGCACACGTTCAAGGCGCACACGCGATGAGCACCGCGACCGAGACGAGGGAGCTGCCGCGCCTGGTGCGCGCGATGGCGGTCATCGAGCGGGTCGGCAACGCGCTTCCGCATCCGTTCTGGCTGTTCTGGATCCTGTCCGCGATCCTGGCGGTGGTCAGCGCGATCCTGTCGGCGCTGGACGTGTCGGTGATCTCGCCGAAGGACGGCAAGGAGGTCGCGGTCCAGAACCTGCTCTCCGGTGACGGCCTGCAGATGGCGGTCTCGACGGCGATCTCGAACTTCGCCGAGTTCCCGCCGATGGCGACGATCGTGGTCGTGATCATGGGCGTCGCGCTGGCCGAGCGCACCGGGTTCCTGCAGGCGTTGATGCGGGTCAGCGTGTCCCGGGTGCCGCAGTCGATGGTCGTGTTCGCGGTCGCGTTCGCCGGGACGATGGCGCATGTCGCGTCCGCGGCGGCGTACATCATCCTGGTGCCGCTCGGCGGGCTGGCGTTCCGCGCGGTCGGCCGATCGCCGATCCTCGGCATCGTGGTCGCGTACACCGCTATCGCCTCCGGGTATGACGCGAGTCCGATCCCAACACCGAACGACGCGATCTTCGCCGGCATCACCACCGCCGCCGCCAAGACGATCGACCCGGGCGCGCACGTGTCGGTGCTGTCGAACTGGTTCTTCAACATCGCCTCGTCGGTCCTGCTCGCGTTGGTGATCACGCTGGTGACGCGGCTGGTGCTGAGCAAGCGGACCGATCTCGACGCCGACCCGGACGCGCCGGGCGACGGTCCCGACCAGCTCGCGGTGTCGGACGCCGAGCGCAGCGGTCTGCGCCGCGCCGGGATCGTCTTCCTGGTCGCGGCCGCCGCGATCGTCGCCGTACTGATCCCGCACGGTTCACCGCTGCGCGGCAAGGACGGGAGCATCGTCGACTCCCCGTTCCTGGACGGGATCGCGATGGTCGTCGCCGTACTGTTCGGCCTGGTCGGGATCGCGTACGGCGTGACGGTGCGGAAGATCGAGCGCGCGGGCGACGTACCGAAGCTGATGGGGGAGGGGATCAAGCAGATGGCGCCGGTGCTGGTGCTGTTCTTCGCGATCGCCCAGTTCCTCGCGTACTTCGACTGGAGCAACCTCGGCGACCTGCTGTCGGCCGAGTCGGCCCGGGTCCTCGGTGATCTCGGAGCGCCGAAGGTGGTGATCTTCCTCGGCATCCTCGCGCTGCTCACGGTGATCAACGTGCTGGTCACCAGCGGGTCGGCGATGTGGGCGCTCACTGCTCCCATCCTGGTCCCGATGATGCTGCTGCTCAACGTCCCCGCCGAGACCACCCAGGCCCTCTTCCGCATCGCCGACTCGGGCTCCACCGCGATCACCCCGATGAGCCCGTACTTCGTGATGGCGCTCGGCTTCCTCCAGCGCTACCGCAAAGACGCCGGCGTCGGCACGCTAGCGTCGTACACCGTGCCCCTGGCCGTCGCAATGACCATCGCCTGGACCCTCCTGTTCCTCGCCTGGTGGGCCCTAGGCATCCCCCTCGGCCCCGGAGCCCCCGTCAGATAGCCCCCGCGCGCCGCAACGCGGGGCTCCTCCGCCGCCGTGCCGCGCGCGTCTCCCACCCACCCTCCGGCTCAGCGCCGGCACAGCTCCCGGCTGCCGCCGGACTGCTGCCGGCGACTGCCGACGAGTTGCGGCTGCCGCCGCGGGTTGACCGCCCGTTTGCTCGCGCCCGTTGGCAGAGCGCTGCCCGCCGGCGGGCACGAACGGCCTGGATGTGCTGACCTTGAACCCCGCTTGCGGACCTCGGACAAGCAATAGCCTGTCCGAGGTCCTCAGCTGCTGAGCTCACTACGTCGCCCGCAGCTGCTGCCGAGGTGCCTGGTGCCGCGGGCGACGACGGCGCTTGCTCGCCGGCCTGTTGATGGGCGGCATGTACCTCGCATCCGCCACTCACACCGAGTGGGAATGCGCGGGCAGCTGTCCGCGGGACGTTCCGTCGAAGGCGGCTGAAGGAACTGTCAGCCTGGAGCGCGGTGCATCTCCGTCGCCAACCGCGGTAGTCGTCGGTACGAGGTGCGCCCGCCGGAGGCGGTTGGAGGGCTGTCGGCGCGGAGCGGTGTCCTTTTAGGTGACGGTGATGCCGGCGTGGCGGAGGTCGGTTAGGGCTTGTTCGGTGGTGGTGGGGTGGATGCCGGCGGTGAGGTTGGTGAGGACCGTCGTGCCGAAGCCGGCCTGGCAGGCGTCGAGGGCGGTGGCGCGGACGCAGTAGTCGGTGGCGATGCCGCAGACGTCCACGTCGGTGACGCCCCGGCCGCGCAGCCAGTCGGTGAGGGCGTGGCCGCTGTCGTGGGACTTGCCCTCGAAGCCGGAGTAGGCGGCCGAGAACTCGCCCTTGTTGAAGATCGCGTCGAACGGCTGCGGGTCCAGGTTCGGGTGGAAGCTCACCCCGTCGGTGCCGGCCACACAGTGCGGCGGCCAGGAGTTCACGTAGTCGGGTTCCTTGGAGAAGTGGTCACCCGGGTCGATGTGGTGGTCCCGGGTGGCCACGACGTACTCGTACTGCCGGTCTCGCGGCTCGGCCTCGTGCCACTGGTGCAGCAGCTCGCCGATCCGGAACGCGACGTCGGCCCCGCCGGCGACGGCGAGGCTTCCGCCCTCGCAGAAGTCGTTCTGCACATCAACCACGATCAGTGCCCGGGTCATCGCGACGCTCCTTAAACCGGCGTACTCCCTGAGCCCACCGTACAAGCGTCGGAGCCGTCGGCGCCGCATTCCGATCTCATCCGGGGATGAGATCGCCGCCCGTCACGTGCAGCAGCTGACCCTGGATCGCCTTGGTCCGCGGTGACGTCAGGAACAGGATCGCGTCGGCCAGTTCGGCCGCGTCCGGTAGGTGCCGCGCCGTGAAGCCCGCCGCGATCCGCTCGAGCGCGGGCTGGGGGATGGCCCGGTGCTTGCCGTCCTCGAGCGTGATCCCGGGCAGCACGACATTGACCAGTACGCCGTCCGCGCCGAGATCGTGCTGCAGACTCGCCGCCAGGCCGTGCAGTCCGGCTTTCGCGGCGCCGTACGCCCAGGCACCCTTCATCCCGCGTTCGGCGAGGTCGGTCGAGATCAGCACCAGCCGCCCGTGCCCCGACTGCCGCAGCGCCGGCGCGACCTGCTGTACGAGGTGGAAGTTCCCCTCGAGGTTCGCCCGCAGGATTCCGGTCCACCATTCGGGGTTGGAGTCCTCGACCTTCTCCGGCCGCTCGTCGTACCCGAGCGTGCCCCAGCTGACCGCGTTCGCCACCACCGCGTCGAGCCCACCCCAGTGCTCGACGACCGACGCCACGGCCGTCTTGATCGTCTCCGGCGCCGCCAGATCCAACGGTACGACGTACGCCGCGCCGCCCGCCGCCTCGATCTCCTCGGCCACCGCCTCGGCCGCGTCCTTGCGGGAGTTGTAGGTGATCGCGACCCGCGCCCCCTCCCGCCCGTACGCGATCGCGGTGGCCCGCCCGATCCCCGATGACCCACCCGTCACCAGCACCGCCGCGTCCTTCAGTCCCAGGTCCATGACCCGTCCTTCCGTTATTCATTAGTCGGCTAAGCAGAAAACTTAGCCGACTAAAAAACTGCAGACAAGCCCCGGCTGGTTTCAGAGCAGCATGTGCTGAGCGTTATCGTTTGACGGCGCATAGTCATCAAGTCATGGGTCGGCCTTCCGCCGGAGCGGGCCCTGGGGGTTCGTTCATGAAGAAGGCTGTTCTGGCTGTTGTCACGGGTGCGGCCGTGGTTGCCGCGGCGCTGGTGCCGTCGGGGCCATCGGTGCAGGCGGCGACCGAGGACGTCGTGGTGCAGAGTGCGCCGCGGGGGTTCGGGTCGGCGCTGTCGTCGGTGCAGGAGAAGTCCTGGCAGACGAACGCGAGTGTGAACGCGCTTGCCGTCGCGGGGAACCTGGTGTTCGCGGGTGGGCTGTTCACCCGGGTGCGGCCGCCGGGGAACGCGCGCGGGGTCGGCGACGCGCCGCGGAAATACTTCGCGGTGTTCAACCGGTCGACCGGCGTACCGACGCGGTTCGCGCCGCAGGTGAACGGGCCGGTGTGGAGCGTGGCGACCTCGCTGGACGGCCGGCGGGTCGTCATCGGTGGTGACTTCACCGTCGTGGACGGAGTGCCGCGGTCGAAGGTCGCGATGTTCGATGTTGCCTCCGGCAAGCTTGTCGCCGGGTGGGACCCGGTGGTGAACTACCGGGTCGCGGCACTGCGGATCACCGGGACGACGGTGTACCTCGGTGGGTCGTTCGGCGCGGTCGACAAGCAGGCCCGCAACCGGGTCGCGGCGGTCACGATCACCAGCGGCGCGCTGCTGCCCTGGGACCCCGACGCGGACGACGACGTACACGCGATCGAGGTGTCGACCGACGGCTCGCGGGTCTTCGTGGGTGGTGGTTTCACCCGGATCGGGGGACGCGACCAGCACTCGCTCGCGATGCTGAACGCCACCACCGGCGCCGCGCTCTCGATGCCCGCCGCGGCCGCGATCCCGCCGAAGTCCGAGGAGTGCGACAGTCGGGTCAAGGACCTGGAAGTCCAAGGAAACAAGGTCTTCGCGTCCAACGCCGGCACGCACAGCGAGCAGTGCTACGACGGTGTGCTCGCCGCGGACACCAAGACCGGCAAGCTGCTCTGGCAGAGCAAGTGCCAGGGCGCGACCGAGGCGATCAAGGCGATCGGCAACTGGCTGTACAAGGGCTCGCATGCGCACGACTGCAGCGCCGACGGTGAGTTCCCGGACAAGACCGGCATGCACCACCTGCTCGTCTACAGCACGGTCACCGGCAAACTCGGCCCGTGGTTCCCGAACACCGATGCCGGCGGTACGACGCTCGTCGGTCCGTTGGCGTTCGCGTCCGGTGGCAACGACCTCTGGGCGGGTGGTGACTTCACCGAGGTGAACGGCGTACCGCAGGAAGGGCTGACGTGGTTCAGCAGCGCTCCGGGCGGTGCCGCACCGGCTCGGCCGGCCGCGCCGAAGGTCGCGAGCTCCCGGCCGAACAAGGTGACGATCGCCTTCGACACCGTGCTCGACCGGGACAACACCGCGCTGACGTACTTCGTCTACCGAGGCAGCACCCGGATCGGCAGCTGGTCGCGCTCGTCGACGTGGTGGACGAAGCCGACCGTCACGTCCGTCACCGACTCCCGGTTGACCAGCGGTCAGACGCTGGCGTACCACGTCGAGGTCAGTGACGGCCGCAACGTCCGGAAGGGCCCGTCGGTCGCGGTCCGCGTGCGCTGACCTCAGCAACGGCTCCCGCGCGCAGGTACGACGCGATCCGCAAGGTACGCGTCGATCTTCGCGCGGGCGCACTCGTTGGACAGGTAGAGCGTGTGTCCAGGGCCGTCGTGATAGATCGACCCGCTGCCCGGCACCTGGTCGATCACGCGCGTCGCGGCGTCGTACTCGCTCCAGTTACCGGCCATCAGCAGCGGCGGCAGACCATGCGGCAGCGCAGCGGGTTCGTTCTGTACCGGGACCGGCCAGCCGATGCAGGACAGCATCGACAGCTGAATGGTTCCGGCCACCCCGGTGTACGGCGCGGCAGCCTCCATCCGCCGAACCTGCCGCGCGAGCTGACGTTGACTGGTCGGATGCGGCCAATCGGTGCACTCCACGACTCCGGGCGAGGGTAGGACCGGGAACGGCGAGTTCGGCGGCGCGGGCACGAAGCCCGATGCGTCACCAGTCGTCGCGGCCTTCCGCAGCGCGGCCAGCAGCTTCGGGTACGACGCTTCGCCGCCGCGCGCCAGACTCAGACCGGTCGCCCGGATCTCGTTCCCGTCGTACGTCGTGCTTCCAGCGGGCAGCGGAGTGCGTTGCGCCCGGGCCACCACGCGCTGCCAGAGCACGGGCGCATCGGCGCAGTTTCCTTGCGTACGGCACCAATCGAAGAAGCGGGTCATGAACGTCTGCACGTCGCGGGCGAGCGCGGTGAGCTCGCGGTCCCAGTTGTTCGTGCTGTGGTTCCAGGTGCCGTCGAGGACGAGCGAACGGACGTGCTGCGGGAAGAGCCGCGCATACGTCTGCCCGATGAACCCGCCGTACGACGCCCCGTAGAAGTTCACCGTCGACTCGCCGAGTGCGCGGCGGATCGCGTCCACGTCGCGAGCGTGGCTGGCCGAGTCCATCGCCGCGAAGAGTTCGGGATCCTTCGCCTGGCATTTGGTCGCGGACGCCCGGTTCGTTGCGGCCAGTGCGTCGAATTCGGTCTGGTTCCGCGGCACTCGCGGCTGGCGGACGCCGGTCCACTCGCAAGGCAGGTTCGTGCTCAGACCGGGGGCGTTGGGTCCGCCGCGGAGATCCCAGGTGATGATGTCCATCTTCTGGCGCAGACCGGAGAAGGCCTCGCCACCGCCGTACGAGCGCATCAGGTCGATGTTGATCCCGACCGGACCGCCGAGGTTGACCAGCACGGATCCTTGGGCATTCGGAGCGGTCGCGCGCAGCCGGCCGAGCGTCAGCGTGAGTTGGCGCCCGTTCGGACGATCCCAGTCGACCGGGACCTTCAGGGTGGCGCATTCGATGCCGACGGTGCCTGGTCCGCCGGGGCATTCGCCCCAGGTGAGCGTTGGCGCGGGTGGAGTGAGGGCGCTGGTCGTCAGCAGGCCGCTCGCCGCGAGGGAGAGTAGTTTCAGCATGCCGGTCACGCTTCCGTGGATCATCCGCCGGCACATCGGACCACGGGCCGACGGACCCAGGTCCGAGGTGATCGGCCGCCGCGTCGGCTAGTTTCGACGCGTGACCGAGGAGTACGGCCTGAGCCGGCGACAGCTGATCGTCGCGGACTGCATCGTCGCGCTCGGGTACGCCGTCCTCGTCGAGCTCACGATGACGCCGACCGGCGCCGGCGTGCTCGTCGTGATCGGTCTCGCGATCCCGATCGCCGTACGACGTGTTTGGCCGGTGTACGCGTTCGGTGTGGTCGCCGTGGTGTCCGTGATCGCGATCGCTGCCGGTCTGTTGCGCGATCCGCTGCTCGCCGCCGCGTACGTGCTGTACGTCGTCGCGCTCACCAGAGCGTCGGCGCGGCCGCTGTCCAGCCGTCGACTGATCTGGATGGCGGGGAGCGTCGGGTTCGTCGTTCTCGTGCTCGCGATGGTGGCGGGCGCACCGGCCGGGCGAGCCGATGTCGCGCTGGTGTTGACCGGGATCGCGGCGCTGTACGGGGCGTGGATCCTGGGGCAGGTCGTGCGGGACCGGCGTGCGGCGGCGGCGCGAGCGGCGCGGGTACTGGCGGAGCAGGCGGTGGCGGAGGAACGGTTGCGGATCGCGCGTGAGCTGCACGACATCGTTGCCCACAGCATGGGATTGATCGCGGTCAAGGCCGGCGTCGCGAACCATGTGCTGGCGGTGCGCCCCGAGGAGGTGTCGGACGCGTTGTCGGTGATCGAGTCCACGAGCCGGGATGCGCTGGTCGAACTGCGGCACATGCTCGGCCTGTTGCGTACGTCGAGTGAGCCGGCGGACCTCGCGCCACCGGCCGGGTTGGCCGCGTTGCCGGAGATGGTTTCCCGGGTCGAGTCGACGGGCGTGCGGGTCGAGCTCGCGGTCGACGTACCGGACGAGCTCCCGGAGGCGGTCGCGCTGACGGTCCAGCGGATCGTGCAGGAGTGCCTGACGAACGTGACGAAGCATGCGCGGGCGCGGCGCTGCCGCGTGGCGATCAGCACGTCCGCGAACGGCGTACGGCTGGAGGTGACCGACGACGGGGTCGGTGGCGCTGTGGTGGAAGGGCACGGGCTGATCGGGATCCGGGAGCGAGTGAGCATGTACGACGGGACGCATCGGGCCGGGCCGCGCGCGGAGGGCGGCTTCGAGGTGGTCGTCGAGCTGCCACATCAGCGGGTGGCGCGGTGACCGATATCCGAGTGCTGGTCGCGGACGACCAGGCGTTGCTGCGCGGGAGCTTCCGGGTGCTGATCGACACGACGCCCGGGCTGATCACGGTTGGCGAGGCTGCTAACGGAGCCGAGGCGATCGAGATCGCGCGCCAGGAGCAGCCCGATGTGGTGCTGATGGACGTCCGGATGCCACACCTCGACGGCATCGAGGCGACGCGGCAGATCTGTCAGCAGGACGAGGCCGCTCGAGTGCTGATGCTGACGATGTTCGACCTCGACGACTCGGTGTACGCCGCTCTGCGAGCCGGCGCGAGTGGGTTCCTGCTGAAAGACGTGCCGCCGGCCGAGTTGCTGCAGGCGATCCGGGTCGTCGCGGCCGGCGAGGGGCTGCTCGCGCCGTCGATCACGCGGCGGCTGATCGCGGAGTTCGCCCGGACCGCCGAACCGGGGCAGGCGCCGCTGGTCGGGCTCGACGGGGTGACCGATCGAGAACGCGAAGTACTGGCTCTGATCGCCCGCGGGCTGTCCAACGAGGAGATCTGCGCGCACCTGCACGTGGGCCGCGGCACGGTGAAGACGCACATCGGCCACCTGCTCGCCAAGTTGCACGCGCGCGACCGCGCCCAGCTGGTGATCGCCGCCTACGAATCCGGTCTGGTGCAACCACGGCGGCGATGACTCCGAGCTCTGGTTCGACAGGCGAGACCCGCGGACCCTATGTCCGGACCAATGGCCGATACTTGACGCCAGTGAGGACACAGGTGAGGTACGCGTGACGGGCCTGCAGCAGCTGGCCGTCGTCGGGGCCGGCTTCGGCGCGGGCATCCTGACCTCGACCGTCGGCGTCGCGTCGCTCCTCAGCTTCCCGGTGCTGATCGCGCTCGGCATCCCACCGGTGGTCGCGAACGCGTCGAACACCCTCGGTCTGCTGCCCGGTGCGATGAGTGGCGCGATCGGCTACCGGCGGGAGCTGCGGGAGGTCCCGCGCACGCAGACGATCGCCGTCGTCCTGATCTGTTCGGTCGGGGCGATCGGGGGTGCCGCGCTGCTGCTCGCACTGCCGTCCCAGGTGTTCGCGGCGGCCGCGCCCTGGCTGATTCTCTTCACGTGCCTGATCGTCGGCGTCCAGCCGTGGATCTCGCGCTGGCTGCGGTCCCGCTCCACACATCCGCACGGCCTGCGGCGATCGATGTCACCGGCAACCGCCGTCTTCACCGCGTTGACCGGCGTGTACGGCGGGTACTTCGGCGCCGGCGCCGGCGTGATGATGATGGCCGTCCTCGGGCTCGGTCTGGACCTGGAGTTGCGGGTCGTCAACGGACTCAAGACCTTGGCGTTGTGCGCGGCCAACCTGGTCGCGAGCGTGATCTTCGTGTTCATCGCGGACCTCGACCTGGCCGCGGCCGGTCTGCTGGCGGCCGGCTCGATCGTCGGCGGGTACGTCGGCGCGCACATCGGACGCCGACTGCCCGCGACCTTCTTGCGGGTGCTGATCGTGCTGGCGGGCGTGATCGCCGCCGTACTGATGCTGCGTTAGACGTGCTGGTTGATCGCCCCGGCGGCGATCAGCAGGCAGATGCCGCCGTTGATGTACGGGTGGCTGACCAGGATCGCGACGAACTCGCGAATGGTTGCCGTCGGCCAGTAGTACGCCGCCGTCCGGGAGCCGACCACCTGACCGTTGACCTTCGCCTTGCGGGCGGTGAGCGCGGCGCGGAAGGCGTGGAAGTTGTTCGTGACGATCAGGCAGCGGTACTGCGGCCGCAACTGCACCATCAGGTCGCGGCTGAACGTCAGGTTCTCCCAGGTCGTCGTCGACTTGTCCTCGCGCAGGATCTGGTCGTCGGGCACCCCACGCTCGACCAGGTACGCCGCCATCGCGTGCGACTCGGGAAGATCCTCGCCCGGTCCCTGCCCGCCCGACGTGACGATCCGCGGCGAGCGGCCCTTCCGCAGCGCGCGCTCGTACACCTGCTTCGCACGGTCGAGGCGGCTGGCCAGCAGCGGCGGGACCCGCGAACCGATCACGCCCGAACCGAGGACCACGACGAAGTCCACCTTCCGCGAGGAGCGGATCCGGCTGTAGACGAACGCGTAGAGCAGGAAGCAGAGGAACAGGAACGAGATGTAGGTCAGCACCCCGAGCAGAACCGACCGTACGGCGGCCAACGGCTCCCAGCCGATCTTCTGCACCAGCACGCTGAAGATGACGAACCCGATGATCCCGAGACCGACCAGCAGCGACAGCAGGTTGGACAGCCGACGGCGCTCGCGGCGCAGCATCGTGACGCCGTTGATCACCAGGAAGACCGCGAGGACGGCGATCGCCAGCGGGATCGCGGCCACGATCGCCACCACCAGCCACCGGGCCGCGGTCTGGTTCACCGTCTCGACCGCGAAGATCACGCCGAGGCCGGCGAACATCAAGGTCAGGACCAGGAAGATCCCGTTCTTGAACAGCCGCCGGTCGCGCAGGAAGCTGACGCCGAAGATCAGGAACCAGAAGGCGGCGGCGCCGAAACAGATGACCATCGGGCGCCATCAAAGCACGCTCCGTCGCTGAGGTGGGGGACGCTCGGGGCGTGGCTCGGGGTGTGGACGGGCCAGCCGTTCCGGGGGCCGGTGTGCGAGGCTGCGGGGGACGGGGCCGGGTGGTCGAGGAGAGGCAGGGGCGACGTGAGTGCTGTCACGAACTGGGCTGGGAACGTCAGCTTTGCGAGCGAGCTGCAGCGGCCGCGGTCGGTCGAGGAACTGCAGGAGCTGGTCTCCGCCGCGGAGAAGGTGCGCGTACTCGGCACCGGGCACTCCTTCAACCGGATCGCCGACAGCACCGGTGCGCTGGTCAGCGTGCAGGACCTGCCGCAGGTCATCGAGATCGGCGAGCGCGGCGTGACCGTCTCCGCCGGTCTCCGGTACGGCGAGATCACGGCGGCCCTGCAGGCTCAGGGGCTCGCGCTGCACAACCTCGGTTCGCTGCCGCACATCTCGGTGGCCGGCGCGTGCTCGACCGGGACGCACGGGTCCGGCGACACCAACGGTCCGCTCGCCGACGCCGTCAACGCGATCACGTTCGTGAACGCCGCGGGCGAACTCGTCACGCTCACGCGGGACGACCCGGACTTCGCGGGGTCGATCATCTCGCTGGGCGCGCTCGGGGTGACCGTGAGCCTGACGCTCGACGTACAGCCGTCGTACCAGATCAGTCAGGTGGTGTACGACGGGTTGCCGGTCGAGCGGCTCTCGACGGATCTGGACGCGGTGACGGGCAGCGCCTACAGCGTGAGCTCGTTCACCGACTGGCTCGACCCGGACGTGATGGTCTGGCGGAAGCAGCGTGACCTGAGCCCGCCCGACCCCGAGTGGCTGGGCGCGCGCCTCGCCGACGGTGCGCGGCACCCGATCAAGGTGATGCCGGCCGACTACGCGACGCAGCAGGGCGGGGTCCCCGGTCCGTGGAACGAGCGGCTGCCGCACTTCCGGCTCGAGTTCACCCCGAGCAACGGGGACGAACTGCAGTCGGAGTACTTCGTGCCGCGGGATCGGGCCGTGGAGGCGTTCGAGGTACTGCGGGCCTTGGGCCAGCAGTTCGCGCCGGTCCTCCAGGTGTCGGAGGTGCGCACGATCGCCGCCGACGAGCTGTGGCTGAGCCCGAGCCAAGGGCGGGACACAGTCGCGCTGCACTTCACCTGGGTCCAGGACGAGTCCGTCGTACGGCCGGTCGTCGCGGCGCTTGAGGAACGGCTCGCACCGCTGGACGCGCGACCGCACTGGGGCAAGGTCTTCGAGGCCGACGCGGCTGTCCTCGCCGAGCGCTACTCCAAGGTCCCCGACTTCATCGCGCTGGCCGCCAAGTACGACCCGACCGGCAAGTTCCGCAATCCCTACCTGGACACCTACCTGCCCCGTTAGAAGGGGGTGTCCTCCAGGGTCGTGGTGATGGTCCAGAGGAGGTTGCGGAGGGTACGGCGGTCCTCGGGCGTGAGGCGGGAGAGCGCGCGGCGGCCGGCGCGGTCGTAGACCTCCTGGATCGTGTGGGCCAGTTCGACGCCGCGGTCGGTGAGTTCGATGCCGACCTGGCGCGCGTCGGTCGCGTTGCGGACCCGGCGTACCAGACCGGCGGCTTCCATGCGCTGGGTGGTCTTGGTGGCGGTGGGGACCTCGACGTCGAGCACCTTCGCGAGTCGCGCCACCGGGAGGGAACCGTGGTGCAGCAGCTTGGCGAGCACGAGTTCCTGGCCGGTGTGCAGCTCGGTGCCGGCGAGCTCCTCGGCGACCGCCTTCCGCGCCACGCGGTCCGCGAACCGCAGCGCGATCAGCACATCAGCCTCATCCGCCGGCGCCGCAGCCGACCACTCCACCTGCCCACGCCCCTCCGCGCCGGCCTCAGCTGCGGGTGCGGTTGGGTTCTGATCGGTGTCGGTCATGTGTGGCTCCGCGGGCGGAAGGGGTTCCTGGCGTCGTAGTCGCCGACGTACTCGGTCGGGATGGCGGGCTCGCCGCGGCTGAGTTGGCTGGCGGAGCGGGGGAGTTCGTCGCGGACCTTCTCGTGGTGGGCCTGGGACTCGGCCGGGGTGGTCCGGCCGACGACCTTGCCGGCCTCGACCAACGAGCGCAGCAGCACCCGGTCGTCACCGTCGTCGACCGGCTGCTCGCCGACACCGATCAGCTCGATCTCCGCGACCCCGGTCGCGGACCGGCGCCGCAGCGCCCACTTCCGGCCGCCGATCGAGATCTTGTCCGGGCTCTTCTTCGCGACCGGGACCAGTTCACCGCTCGCGTCCTCCCGGGCGACCAGCTTGTACACGAACCCGCAGGTCGGGTACCCGGACCCGGTGACCAGCGACGTCCCCACGCCGTACCCGTCGACCGGCGCCGGGGCCAGCGCGGCGATCTGGAACTCGTCCAGGTCGCTGGTCACGATGATCCGGGTCTTCGCCGCACCGAGCGAGTCGAGCTGCTCGCGGACCTGCCCGGCCAGCGACGGGAGGTCGCCGGAGTCCAGCCGGACCGCGCCCAGCTCGGGGCCGGTCAGCTCGATCGCCGTCCGGACCGCCTCGGCGACGTCGTAGGTGTCGACGAGCAGCGTCGTCCCCTTGCCGAGCGCGTCGATCTGGGACCGGAACGCGTCCTGCTCCCGGTCGTGCAGCAGCGTGAACGAGTGCGCCGCGGTCCCGGTGCTCGGAATGCCGAACCGGCGGGCCGCCTCCAGGTTCGAGGTCGCGCTGAACCCGGCGATGTACGCCGCGAGCGCGGACGCGACCGCCGCCTCCTCGTGGGTGCGCCGCGAGCCCATCTCGATACAGGGCCGCCCACCGGCCCACCAGGTCATCCGGGAGGCGGCTGAGGCGACCGCGGAGTCGTGGTTCAGGATGGAGAGGAAAACGGTTTCCAATAGCACTGCCTCGGCGAAGCTGGACTCGACCACGAGCACCGGGGAGCCCGGGAAGAAGATCTCGCCGTCGGCGTATCCGGAGACATCGCCGGTGAACCGGTAGTCCGCCAGCCAGTCCCGGGTAGCCTGGTCCACGATGCCGCGATCGGCCAGGAAGGCGATCGTCTGCTCGTCGAACCGGAACTGTTCGAGCGCGTCGAGGAGCCGGTTGACGCCGGCCACCACGCCGTACCGGCGGCCGTCCGGGAGGCGGCGGGCGAACAGCTCGAACACCGAGCGGCGCTGCGCCGTGCCGTCGGCCAGGCTGGCCTGCAGCATGGTCAGCTCGTAGTGGTCAGTCAGTAACGCCGTCGAGTGGCTCACAAGAGCAGCCTATTGCGAGACCGAACACGATCTATTGCGAGACCGAACACGATGATGGAGAGAATGGACCGGTGACCACCGCACCAAGCGAGCTCGAGAGCGCCGAGGTCGACGAGGCGATCGAGCTGAGCCCGCCCTGGGTGACCATCGTCTGGAACGATCCGGTCAACCTGATGGACTACGTGACGTTCGTGTTCCAGACGTACTTCGGCTACTCCAAACAGAAATCGGAGAAGCTGATGATGCAGGTGCACCAGGAGGGGAAGTCGGCGGTCTCGAACGGTAACCGGGAAGCGATGGAACGCGACGTGGAAGCGATGCACACCTACGGCCTGTGGGCCACCTGCGAGAAGTCGTGACGCGGTTCCGCAAGCGCCGTAAGACCGTCGTCGTCAGTTTCGCCGAGCACGAGGCGGACATCCTCGCGAACCTGCTCCGCAACCTGGTCGAGCTGCTGTACGACGGTCTGCCGCCGCGCTCGGCCGAGTCGTCGGACCCGCTCGCCGCGCTGCTGGAGTCGGACGGGCCGACCTCGCCGCCCGAGGACGTCGTACTGCAGCGGCTGTTGCCGGACGCGTACCAGAAGGACGACCTGGCGGCGGCCGAGTTCCGCCGGTTCACCGAGCGGGGGCTGCGGGAGGGGAAGGTCACCGACGCGAAGCGGGTGCTGTCCGCGCTGGAGGAGTCCGGCGCCGACGAGATCGCGCTGGAGCCGGACGAGCAGCTGTCCTGGTTGCGCGCGATCAACGACCTGCGGCTGGCGATCGGCACCCGTCTCGACATCAAGGACGAGGACGACTACAACACCTGGGAGAAGCTCGCCGACGACGACCCCCGCCGCCTCACGTACGACCTGTACGACTGGCTGGGTTACCTCCAGTCGGCGCTGCTGCACAACATGCGGTGAAGCAGTTCCGCGCTTCGCGCGGGGTGGAGGGGGCGGCTGGGTTATCTGCAGTCTGCTCTTCTGCATAACATGCGGTGAGTGAGCTATCCGAAGGTTGGTGCGCCGGACTTCCCTGGGGTCGAGCGTGAGGTTCTCGAGTACTGGGACCGGGATCAGACGTTCCGTGCCTCGCTGAAGGGTGCGGACGAGTTCGTCTTCTACGACGGACCGCCGTTCGCGAACGGGTTGCCGCACTACGGGCACCTGTTGACCGGGTACGTGAAGGACGTCGTACCGCGGTACCAGACGATGCGCGGGCACCGGGTCGAGCGCCGGTTCGGGTGGGACACGCACGGGTTGCCGGCCGAGCTCGAGGCGCAGCGGGTGCTCGGGCTGAAGACCAAGGCGGAGATCCTCGAGCTCGGGATCGAGAAGTTCAACGAGGCGTGTCGCGCGTCGGTGCTGAAGTACACCGACGAGTGGCGCAGCTACGTCACCCGGCAGGCGCGGTGGGTCGATTTCGAGAACGACTACAAGACCCTGAACCGCGACTACATGGAGTCGGTGATCTGGGCGTTCAAAACGCTCTACGACAAGGGCCTGGTGTACGAGGGCCTCCGTGTCCTCCCGTACTGCTGGAACGACGAGACCCCGCTGTCCAACCACGAGCTCCGGATGGACGACGACGTCTACCAGCCGCGCCAGGACCCGTCGGTGACGGTCGCGGTCGAGCTGGAGACCGGTGAGCGCCTGCTTGCCTGGACGACCACGCCCTGGACGCTGCCGAGCAACCTCGCGATGGCGGTCGGACCGGACGTCGACTACGTCGTGGTGAACGACTCCGAGGGCCGTCCGACGATTCTCGCGGAGGCCCGGCTGGCCGCGTACACGTCGCCGCACGGAGACATGCCCGGTCTCGGCGACGAGGTGCTGCGGCGGCTGAAGGGCTCGGATCTGATCGGCCGGCGGTACACGCCGCTGTTCGACTTCCTGGCCGACACACCCAACGCGTTCCAGGTCATCGCCGCGGAGCACGTGACGACCGACGACGGTACGGGCGTCGTTCACATGGCCCCGGCATACGGCGAGGAGGACCAGCTCGCGTGTGATGCCGCCGGGATCCCCACGGTCCTGACCGTGGACGACGGCGCACTGTTCACGTCGCTCGTTCCGCCGTACCAGGGGATGCATGTCTTCGAGGCGAACCGGCCGATCATCCGCGACCTGCGCGCGGCGGGCGCGTTGGTTCGCGAGGACAGCTACGTGCACAGCTACCCGCACTGCTGGCGGTGCCGGAACCCGCTGATCTACAAGGCGGTCTCGAGCTGGTTCGTCGAGGTGACCCGGATCCGGGACCGGATGGTCGAGCTCAACGAGCAGATCACCTGGGTGCCGGAGCACGTGAAGCACGGCCAGTTCGGCAAGTGGTTGTCGAACGCGCGCGACTGGTCGATCAGCCGGAACCGGTTCTGGGGTTCACCGATCCCGGTGTGGCGGTCCGACGACCCGTCGTACCCACGGATCGACGTGTACGGGTCGATCGAGGAGCTGGAGCGCGACTTCGGCGTACAGGTCCCGGATCTGCATCGCCCGTACGTCGACGAGCTCACCCGGCCGAACCCGGACGACCCGACCGGGAAGTCCACGATGCGCCGGGTGCCGGATGTGCTGGACGTCTGGTTCGACTCGGGGTCGATGAGTTTCGCGCAGGTGCACTACCCGTTCGAGAACACGGACTGGTTCGAGAGCCACTTCCCGGGCGACTTCATCGTCGAGTACATCGGGCAGACCCGCGGCTGGTTCTACACGCTGCACATCCTCGCGACGGCGCTGTTCGACCGGCCGGCGTTCTCGTCGTGTCTGAGTCACGGGATCGTGCTCGGCAACGACGGCCAGAAGATGAGCAAGTCGCTGCGGAACTATCCCGACGTCACCGAGGTGTTCGACCGGGACGGCGCGGACGCGATGCGCTGGTTCCTGATGTCGAGCCCGATCCTGCGCGGCGGCAACCTGATCGTCACCGAGGACGGTATCCGGGACGGCGTACGGCAGACGTTGATCCCGTTGTGGAACGCCTGGTCGTTCTTCACGCTGTACGCCAACACGGCCGGCGTCACCGGCACCTGGTCGACCGGGTCGACGGACGTCCTGGATCGCTACCTGCTGGCTCGGCTGCGCGGTCTGGTTCTCGACGTTCAGGAACACTTGGACCGCTACGACATCGCGACGGCCTGCGACGCGGTCCAGGGCTTCGTCGACGTCCTGACCAACTGGTACATCCGTCGTTCCCGCGACCGTTTCTGGGCCGGTTCGCAGGACGCGATCAACACGCTCTACACCGCGCTCGAAGTGCTGTGCCGGACGGCGGCGCCACTGATCCCGCTCGTGACCGAGGAGATCTGGCGCGGGCTGACGGGCGAGCGGTCGGTGCACCTGACCGACTGGCCGTCCGTGGCGGAACTGCCCGACGACCCGGAACTGGTCGCGCGGATGGAGAAGGCGCGCGAGGTGTGCTCGGTCGCGTCGTCGATCCGGAAGGCGGCCGGGATCCGGGCGCGACAGCCGCTGCTCACGCTGACGGTGGCGACCTCGGTCGACCTCGCGTCGCTGGTGCCGTTGATCGCTGCCGAGGTCAACGTTCGCGAGGTCGTGCTGACCACGGCCGACGCCGTCGACGCGCCGGTGTCGCAGCGGTTGACCGTGAACGCGCGAGCGGCCGGTCCGCGGCTCGGACGCGACGTACAGCAGGTGATCAAGGCGTCGAAGAGTGGCGACTGGTCGGTTTCTCCGGACGGCGTGGTGGTTGCCGGTGGCATCGAGCTGGCCGAGGGGGAGTACACCCTGGAGACGACGCTGGCCGACGGCGGTTCCGCGAGCGGGCTGCTGGCGGGTGGCGGGTTCGTCGTACTCGACACGACGGTGACGCCGGAGCTCGAGGCCGAGGGGGTCGCGCGGGACGTGATCCGGGCGATCCAGCAGGCGCGCCGCGACGCCGGCCTGGAGGTCGCCGACCGAGTCCAACTGACGCTGACCGCCGAGCCCGCTGTACTGGCCGCCGTCGAGACCCACCGCGCTCTGATCATGGCCGAGACGCTCGCCACCGCCCTGGAGCTCGCCGAAGGCCCCGAGCTATCGGTCGGTATTCGGCATCTCGACAGGTAGTGCACCGCCGAGACGCTGTACGCGCGGCGCCGATTACGCTCAGGTGCACTACCTGACCGGCTGACACCTCCTGTCGAGCTGCCGATCTGGCGCGGCGGCGGGTCGCCTAGGGTTGCGGGTATGGAGACGCGGACGTTGGGGCGGACCGGGCGGGACGTGGGTGTGGTCGGACTTGGCGCGTGGCAGCTCGGTGCGGACTGGGGGTCGGTGGACGAGAGCGACGCGCTCGCCGTACTGCGGTCCGCGGTCGAGGGCGGCGTGACGTTCATCGACACCGCGGACGTGTACGGCGACGGTCGCAGCGAGCGGCTCGTCGGGCAGGTGCTCTCGGCATACGACGGGTTGACGGTGGCGACCAAGATGGGTCGTCGGGTCGAGCAGGTGCCGGAGAACTACACGCTGGCGAACTTCCGCGCGTGGAACGACCGCTCCCGGCAGAACCTCGGCGTCGACACGATCGATCTGGTCCAGTTGCACTGCCCGCCGACGCCCGTCTACTCGAACGACGAGGTCTTCGACGCGCTCGACACGATGGTCGACGAGGGCCGGATCGCGGCGTACGGCGTGAGCGTCGAGACCTGCGCCGAGGCGCTGACCGCGATCGCTCGGCCGAACGTGGCGTCGGTGCAGATCATCCTGAACGCCTTCCGCCTGAAGCCGCTCGACGAGGTCCTCCCCGCCGCCCAGGCCGCCGGCGTCGGCATCATCGCCCGGGTCCCGCTCGCCAGCGGTCTGCTCTCCGGTAAGTACGACGAGCACACCACGTTCGGCGCCGACGACCACCGCACGTACAACCGCCACGGCGAGGCTTTCGACGTCGGCGAGACGTTCTCCGGCGTCGACTTCGGCACCGGCCTCGAAGCGGTACGCCGCCTCGCTCCCGCCCTCCCCGCCGGCGTCACGATGCCCCAGTTCGCCCTCCGCTGGATCCTCGACCAGCCCGGCGTCACGGTCGTCATCCCCGGCGCCCGCAACCCCACCCAGGTAGCCGGCAACACCTCCGCCGCCACCCTCGCCCCGCTCACCCCCGCGCAACAGTCCACAGTCCGCGAGACCTACGACACCCTCCTGAAGCCCCAGATCCACAGCCGCTGGTAACGCACTGTCCGCCATGTGGACCGACTCCGTGGTTGGCGGGGTCGGTCGCGCGGTCGCCGTACCGTGGAGGCGTGCTGGTCATCGAGAGGGCGACGTTCGACGCGATTGTGGCGCACGCGCGGAAGGATCATCCGGACGAGGCGTGTGGTGTGGTCGCGGGGGCCGAGGGGTCGGATCGGGCCACCCGGTTCATCCCGATGCTCAACGCGGCGATGTCGCCGACGTTCTACGAGTTCGACTCCGGGGACCTGCTGCGGCTCTACAAGGAGCTGGACGAGCGGGACGAGGAGCCGGTGGTGATCTACCACTCGCACACCGCCACCGAGGCGTACCCGTCGCGGACCGACATCAACCTGGCCCAGGAGCCCGGCGCGCACTACGTGCTGGTGTCGACGCGGGACGGTGCGGACTCCCCGGCGTACGACGGTCCGGTCGAATTCCGCTCGTACCGGATCATCGACGGCGAGGTCACGGAAGAAGAAGTACGCGTGGTTGGTTCTTATACAGAAACCTCTGAAGGAGAAGACTGAGTATGGCGATCGAGCTGCGCGTGCCGACGATCCTGCGCACCTACACCGGTGGTGCGAAGGCGGTCGACGGCGCCGGCGCGACCCTGGCCGAGTTCATCGACGACGTGAACGGCAACCACCCGGGCCTCAAGGAGCGCATCGTGGAGGGTGAGCCGGAGGAACTGCGCCGGTTCGTGAACGTGTACGTGAACGACGAGGACGTCCGGTTCACCGGCGGCCTGAAGACCGGCGTCAAGGACGGCGACGTCGTCGTCGTGCTGCCCGCGGTCGCCGGCGGCTGAGCCCCGACCCCGCCGGAAAGGACTGACGAGATGCGCTTCGACAGCCTGCTCGACTCGGTCGGCGGTACGCCGCTGGTCGGACTGCCGCGGTTGTCGCCGTCGGGCGACGTACGCCTGTGGGCGAAGCTCGAGGACCACAACCCGACCGGTTCGATCAAGGACCGGGCGGCGCTGCGGATGCTGCTGGACGCGGAGAAGGACGGCCGGCTCCGCCCGGGCACCACGATCCTCGAACCGACCTCCGGCAACACCGGCATCTCGCTGGCGATGGCGGCCAAGCTGCGCGGCTACCGGATGGTCTGCGTGATGCCGGAGAACACCTCCGAGGAACGCCGCCAGATCCTGCGGATGTGGGGCGTCGAGATCATCTCGTCCCCGGCCGCGGGTGGGTCCAACGAAGCGGTCCGGGTCGCGAAGCAGGTCGCGGAGGAGCACCCCGACTGGGTGATGCTGTACCAGTACGGCAACCCGTCGAACGCCCTCGCGCACTACGACGGCACGGCGCGCGAGATCCTCGAGGACCTGCCGTCGGTCACGCACTTCGTCGCCGGCCTCGGCACCACCGGCACGCTGATGGGCGCCGGCCGGTTCTTCCGGGAGTACAAGCCCGAGGTGAAGATCGTCGCCGCCGAGCCGCGGTACGGCGAACTCGTCTACGGCCTGCGCAACCTCGACGAGGGCTTCGTCCCGGAGTTGTACGACGAGACGCTGATCGACGCCCGCTTCTCGGTCGGCCCGCGGGACGCCGTCCGCCGGGTTCGGGAGCTGCTCGACAACGAGGGCATCTTCGCCGGCATCTCGACCGGCGCGATCCTGCACGCGGCGCTCGGCCAGGCGGCCAAGTGCGTGCGGGACGGTGAGTCCGCGGACATCGCGTTCGTGGTCGCGGACGGCGGCTGGAAGTACCTGTCGACCGGCGCGTACGAGGGCACCATCGACGAGGCCGAGGACCGGCTGGAAGGTCAGCTCTGGGCCTGATCGGCTGTTGCTGGTCGGTTGCTGGTCGGTTGCTGGTCTGGCTGCTCGGCGTCGAGGTGGCGGACTGGCAAGCCACGTTCCACGCAGGACCGGAGGAGACCGCGGCGACGGTGCTCGCCGGCTACCGGGAGACGGTTGCCGAGGCGAACGCGGCGGTCGCGTCGTGGGACGACCTCGCAGCTGCGGGGCCGAAGCCGGGTAGGCGCGGCGCACCGACGCGGCGGTGGACGCTCGTGCATCTCGTCGAGGAGACCGCCCGGCACGCCGGGCATGCCGACATCCTGCGCGAGCAGGTGGACGGCCGGATCGGGCGTTGAACTGCGTGGCCGGGCCGGCGGGCGGAGTGCCGGTCCGAGCCGTCGGTGCCTGTTGTTGCCTAGGGCACCTAGAGGGGGGTTACGTCATGTCCGCCTACGGTTCTTTGAACAGGACTCGGCGACCGAGCCGGGGATGGACCCCGCGACCCTTGCAGCTGCTGCAGGGGCGCTGGGCGTAGCTGAAGAGGCTGCCGTGGTGCCGGCCGGCACCTTTGCACCTGTTGCACTTGGCGTTCGGGTGCAGGGACAGCGAGACGACGTAGAAAGCCAACGCCGCCATCAGCACCACCAGCAGCATCCCGGTCGGCCCGATGGCCGTCGCGACGCTTGCCACGGTGCTGTTGTTCGACTCCGCGGCCCGGCTCGCCGTCTGCCCTGCGGCAGTCACGTGGTCGGGCTGTGGAGTTGGTGCGGTAGTCAGAGCCACCGCGATGTGGTGCGCCAGGTTCATGGCGTCACGAGGGGCGGTCGAACAAACATCGGTCCAGAGTGGCGTGCATCACGCGAAAAGGCAATTCCATAACGTAAAGATGTGGATAACCTCGGCGTGTCGTTCGCAACGGTTAGGTAAGGCTGCCTTCGGGTCTGCCCGCGAGCGGACCTGTATAAGCTCTGCGCTGTGGCAGACGCACCGGTGGGGATCTTCGACTCGGGCTTCGGGGGACTCACCGTCGCCCGCGCGGTACTCGATCAGTTGCCGCACGAACCGATCCTGTACCTCGGTGACACGGCGCGGCAGCCGTACGGCCCGAAGCCGATCGCCGAGGTCCGCGAGTACGCGCTCGAGTGTCTGGACCATCTGGTCGAGGCCGGTGTGAAGATGCTCGTCATCGCGTGCAACTCGGCGAGTGCCGCGATGCTGCGGGACGCCCGCGAGCGGTACGACGTACCGGTGGTCGAGGTGATCCTGCCGGCGGCGCGGCGTGCGGTCGCCGCGACGCGGAACCAGCGGGTCGGCGTGATCTGCACGCGGGCCACGGCGCAGTCGCTCGCGTACGAGGACGGGTTCGCGGCGGCGCCGCAGGTCGAGCTGTTCACCCGCGCCTGCCCGCAGTTCGTCGACTTCGTCGAGTCCGGGGTGACGTCCGGTCCGGAGCTGCTCGAAGCCGCGCACGAGTACCTCGATCCGCTGGTCGAGGCCGGCGTCGACACACTGATCCTCGGTTGCACGCACTACCCGTTGCTCACCGGCGTTATCTCGTACGTGATGGGTGACAACGTGACGCTCGTCAGCAGTGCGGAGGAGTGCGCCAAGGACGTGTACGGCGTCCTCACGAAGACCGGTCTGCTCCGCCCCGACAACCTCCCGGCGCCGCAGCATCGCTTCGTCACCACCGGCAGTCCGGACGAGTTCGCCGCCATCGGTTCGCGCTTCCTCGGGCCGGTGCTCTCCGCGGTCGATCAGTTCGCCTGGGTCCGCTGACGCCGCACCGTGTGACCTGCATCCCACCGGGGCTGTTGTCCAGGGCACCGGAAACGTCACGATGCCTGTGTAGTAACCGGATCGACGCGTCCGATGGTCCTGCGAACCGGCGGACGCGCCGGTAATCTTCCAGGTATGAAGCTCACCGTGATCGGTTGCTCCGGGTCCGTACCCGGGCCGGACTCGGCCGCCTCGAGCTATCTGGTCACGGCTGACGGGTTCCACCTGCTCCTCGACCTCGGTAGTGGCGCGCTCGGTGCCCTCCAACGGCACCTGGCCGTTCCGGAAATCGGCGCGATCGGCCTGTCCCACTTGCATCCTGACCACTGCATGGATCTGTGCGGGTTGTACGTCGCGGCGCGGTACGCACCGGGTTCGCCGATCCCACGCATCCCGGTGTTCGGACCGCCCGGTACGTCGGAGCGGATGGCGCTGGCGTACGACCTGCCGCTCGACCCGGGAATGGAGGAGGAGCTGGAATTCCATGCCTGGAAGGAAGTTCAGCAGGTCGGGCCCTTCACGATCCGGACCGCGCCGATGGTGCACCCGGTGCCGGCGTACGCGATTCGGGTTGAGTACGGCAACAAGTCGCTGGTCTACACCGGCGACACCGGGCCGAACGACGCGCTGATCGAGCTGGCCCGTGGCGCCGACGTGTTGTTGTCCGAGGCCGCGTTGCCCGACAACGATCCGAACAACCCGGTCGACCTGCATCTGACGCCGTCCGACGCCGGTGAGCATGCGAAGAAGGCCGGCGTGAAGCGGCTGATCATCACGCACGTACCGCCGTGGTACGACCGCAACACCCAGGCCGAGAACGCTCGGCGCACGTTCTCCGGTCCGGTCGAGATCGCGACACCGCATGCCGTTTTCGACATCTGACGGGGTCCGCCTGTGGACCGCGACCACAGGCGCGGCGACCGAGGGAGTCCCCGCGGTCGTGATCGTGCACGGCGGGCCCGGGCTCTGGAGTGATCACGCCGTACTCGCCGGGATGCTCGACGACCTCACTGTCGTGCACCGTTTCGACCAACGCGGGTGCGGCCGGTCAGGCCCGTCCGACGTCCAGACGATGGCGCGGCATGCTCAGGACATCGACGAGCTGCGCGC
The DNA here is from genome assembly GCF_053611945.1 of Kribbella sp. NPDC054772. Taxonomy (NCBI): domain Bacteria; kingdom Bacillati; phylum Actinomycetota; class Actinomycetes; order Propionibacteriales; family Kribbellaceae; genus Kribbella; species Kribbella sp. NPDC054772. The sequence goes on from NZ_JBSHBJ010000003.1 coordinate 225,500, forward strand.
GTACTTCGGTCATGGGCGGATCGTGGTCATCGGGCACTCGTTCGGCGCGACACAGGCGCTGAACTACGCGGCGTCGTACGGCGATCACGTGGCCGGCGTCGTCTACTTCGACGGGGTCGGCATCGGCGACTGGCAGACGGCGTGCGAGGCGGAGGAGGCGCGGCGGCGGACTCCCGAGCAGACGGCGCGGCTCGAGAACCTGTCCGGCCGCAAGCGGACGCCCGCCGAGGAGACCGAGTTCCGCGTGCTGGCGTGGTTCACCGATCACGCCGATCGTGAGCGTGCGATGGCCTGGGCGCACGACAGTGCGGCCGTGGACCTGCCGATCAACTTCGCCGTGAACCGCGCGCTGACCGCCGAGGTCGAGAGTTGGGGCGACGACGGGATCGTCGCCCGGGCCGCGGCGATCACCGCGCCTGTCACCTTCGTGCACGGCGAGGGCGACCCACGCCCGGTGTCGGCGGTGCGTGAGCTCGCCGTGCACACGCCGAATCACACGTTTGCTGTGATCTCCGGGGCCGGCCACGATCCGTGGCTCGAGCAGCCGGAACTCGTGCGGGAGGTGTTGCGAACCGCGGTGAAGCGGTAGACAGATCGCGATTCTGAGATCTACTCTCAAATTAGAGTTGATCTCAGAAAGGTATCTGTCATGTCCGATGTCCCGTTGGATCCGCGCCGCTGGTGGGCGCTCGGAGCGATGTCCGTCAGCCTGATCGTGGTCGGGCTGGACCTGACCGTGCTGAACGTCGCGCTGCCGACCCTGGCGACGGATCTGCAGGCGTCGACGAGTCAGCTGCAGTGGTTCGCGAACGCCTACACGCTGGTGCTCGCCTCGCTGCTGCTGCCGGCCGGGCTGCTCGGCGACCGGTTCGGGCCGAAGCGCCTGATGCTCGGTGCTCTGGTGATCTTCGGGCTCGCGTCCACGGCCTGCGCGTTCGCCGACTCGCCCGGCCAGCTGATCGCCGCGCGGGCCGCTCTGGGCGTCGGTTCGGCGTTCCTGATCCCGCTCTCGATGTCGCTCCTGAATATCCTGTTCGCGCCCGAGGAGCGGCAGCGCGCGATGACCATCTGGCTGATGGCGAACTCGATCGGCATCCCGCTCGGCCCGCTGCTCGGCGGCTGGCTGCTGGATCACTACCGCTGGGGTTCGATCTTCCTGATCAACCTGCCACTGGTCGCCATCGGACTCGTGGCAGTCGCGCTGCTGATCCCCAGGACTGCCGGTCACCAGTCCCGCAGGATCGACGTACCCGGGATCCTGCTGACCGCGGCCGGCCTGGGGTCGCTGACCTACGGCTTCATCGCGGCGGGGGATCGCGGGTGGGGATCGCCGTGGTCGCTCGGTGGCATTGCGGTCGGGCTGCTTTTCCTGGCGGCGTTCGGGGTCTGGGCCCGGCGTACCGTGGATCCGTTGGTCGACCTGAAGTTGTTCCGGTCGCCGGGGTTCACGTGGGGAACGGTGCTCGCGACCTTGGCGTCGTTCGCGTTGGTGGGGCTGCTGTTCGTGCTGCCGCAGTTGTTCCAGGCCGTGCAGGGCGCGGACGCCTTCCAGGCCGGACTGCGGTTGCTGCCGATCATCGGCGGCATGCTGATCGGCGCCAAGGTCGCCGAGCGGCTGGTCGAGCGGGCGGGCGCGCGGACGTCCGTGGTGGTCGGGTTCTCGCTGATGCTGGTCGGGTTGGCGCTCGGGGCGTTCACGAAGGTCGGTGACGGGTACGGCTTCACCGCAGTCTGGGTCAGCCTCGTCGGGGTGAGTATCGGCTTCACGTTGCCGCCGATGAACGGGCTGGCGCTCGCGGCGTTGCCGATCGAGCGCAGCGGCTCCGGATCCGCGCTGATCCAGGCGTCGCGTCAGGTCGGCGGAACGCTCGGGGTGGCGATCCTCGGGACCGTGCTGAACTCGGCGTACCGGGACCACCTGGACGTTGGCGGACTCCCGCCCGCGGCCGCCGCCGCGGCCCGCGACAGTGCCTCCGCCGCGATCGCGATCGGTTCGCCGGACGTGACCCGTTCCGCGCGCGCCGCGTTCGTCGACGGGATGGACGTGACGCTGTGGGCGTGCAGCGGGCTCGCGGTGGTCTCGATCGTCCTCGCGCTGGCGTTCCTGCCACGCCGTACGCGGACTGCCGACACCGAGCGGGAGAAAGTTGCCACAATCGGAGCATGAGTGGGTTGCGTGAGCGGAAGAAGGCGAAGACCCGGGCGGCGATCCAGGAGCATGCGCTGCGGTTGTTCCGCGACCAGGGGTACGCCGAGACGACGGTCCAGGAGATCGCGGCGGCGGCCGAGGTGTCGCCGGCGACGTTCTTCCGGTACTTCGCCACCAAGGAGGACACGATCGTCCTCGACCGCCTCGATCCGGTGATGATCGAGCTGTTCCGCCGGCAGCCGCCCGAGCTGCACCCGACCGACGCGTTGCGCGCGGCGATCCGGGAGAGTCTCGGCGTACTGACCGAGGACGAGTGGGCGCTGGAATCCGAACGCCAGCAGCTGGTTCTCAACGCTCCTGAACTTCGCGTCCGGATGCTCGACCAGTTCTACGAAGGGATCGACCTGCTGGCCGAGCTCGCTTCGGAACGGACCGGTCGGCCGGCCTACGATTTCGTGGTTCGTGCCTGGGCCGGGGCGGTCGTCGGCGTGGTGATGGCGACGTACGAGACGGCGGTCAGTGCACCGCTCCCGCAGTACCTCAGCACGATGGACCGGGCCTTCGATCTGTTGTCCGGTGCATTTCCGATGGAACCGGTAGGGGACCCGGCACAGTCGTAGAGTTCGTCGCCGCGTCCGTGCGGCGTTCGACGAAGGAGACTGATGTCGCGCAGGTTGGGTGTTGTCGTCACGGTGCTGCTGGCGGGCGGGATGCTGGCGTCGTGCGGAGTGGAACACAAGTCCAGCGCGGCGCCGCCAGCGGCCGAACCGACGATCCCGCTCCAGACGTCCGTCGAGCCGACCGTTGAGCCAACCACTGCGACTCCGACGACGCCGACTCCGACGCCGACAGTGACCACTCCGTCGAACAACCAGGTGCTGACCAAGAACAAGCTCTACTCGGTCTCGATCAAGTCCACCGGTTGCCGCAAACCCAAGGCGAAGCCGACCAACCCGTCCGGAGTCAACGCGTTCTACCGCGGCCTCGAGCAGTGCCTGAACCGCGGCTGGCCGGCCACGGTCAAAGCAGCCGGATACACGTTCCGGCCGCCACGGATCCTCGTCATGTACGCCACGACCAATACGCCGTGCGGCCCGAGCGCTCCCTACGTGTCGTTCTACTGCACGACGGACAAGACCATCTACTTGCGCGGCGACGAGATCCTGATCAGCAATCGCGACTTCGGGTACATCGGGGCGTCGTGGTGGGCGTCGCATGTGGGGACGCACGAGTACGGGCACTACATCCAGGAGCTGACCGGCATCATGACGGCGTTCCAGGAGCTGTACGCCACCGCGCCGAACCAGGCGGCCAAGGCTCAGCTCGAACGGCGCCTCGAACTGCAGGCGTCGTGTCTCGGGCACGTGTTCCTGACGGCCAACCGGCACAGCTACCCGATCACCTCGCAGATGCGGAACGACTGGGGCTGGCAGATCATCAGCCTCGACAATCACGGCAGCAAGGCGAACCAGCAGTACTGGATCAACCGTGCCCGCGCGCTCAAGCGGCCGGGTGCGTGCAACACGTTCGCCGCACCGGCCGCGCAGGTTGCCTAGGCCACGTTCTCGCTGACGGGCTCGAGCACCGTGTCGCCCGGTCGCAGACCGAACGCCTCGGCTGCCGATCCGCCGCGGATGACCAGCTCGGTGAACCCGGTGCCGGAGCTGCCGGGGACGATGCCCGGTGAGTTCCGCGGTACGGCGGTCAGGTGCGGGTAGCAGGTCACGTCGACGATCCTGGTCGACCCGTCATCGTTGCGCTGGGCAACGGCCAAGGTGTCGCCCGGGACCAGGTCGAGCGCGCGGTCGAGCTTGCAGTTGCCGAAGTTGTCGACGACGCTCACCACTGGCTCCCCGTCGAGGACCTCCGGTACGGCGGTCTCGGTCGCGGGCAGCGCACGTCCGTCGGCGACCCACTTGGCCAGCAACGGCAGGTACCACAGGCTGCGGAACTGGGTGCCCGCGATCTTCTCGGTCTCGGCCGCGCCGAAGCCGGCCGCCGCGACGACATCGCGGATGTCCGTGACGTAGACCCGGTCGATCCCGAGCTCCCGGCGTACCAGGGAGAGGGCGCGGGCGTTGAAGGTACTCGCGACCAGGTGCTTGCCGTACCAGAAGAAGCAGAACGGTACGCCGTTCGGCCAGACGCCGTCGCGGGGCGCGATGTTCAGCAGCGTGATGGTCGGGTGGCCGTCTTCGCCCAGCAGCTCCAGAGATTGCAGGCAGTCGAGCAGGGTGAGCGCGGCGAACGACTCCGGATCGGGTCCGTCGGCCGCGACGATCGTCGGGGACTGGCCGAGGAGCGCGCCGATCCGGGTGCTGAGTCTGGCGCGGGCGTTGGCGTCGTAACAGTCGGTGATGTACGTGATCGGGTACATGACGTGGCTCCAAGAATGTGCACAGCGCTTGCAGTGGCTGGAAACGAAAGAGGCCCCCGACATCGGGGGCCTCTCGCTGCAAGCACACGTGCCTACGCCGCTAGAGTCCTCCGCATCGAGGGCTCAGCATTCGCATCGCGGCGTACCTGGTCACGTCAGGGATGGTAACACCCTCACTTCGCCTGACCGTTGTCGAAATAGGTCACCAGGGCCGGGTCGAGCGTGGGGATGTCCTGCGGTACGCCGTTCGCGCGCAGGGACTCGGTCGCGGCGTAGCCGGCGGCGACCGCGGCGCGGGCGGCGACCGGGGAGGTGAGCGTCGCGCCGCCGTCGCGGACGAAGCTCACGAACTCCGCGACCAGGTGCGGGTCGGCGCCACCGTGGTTCTCGTTGTCGCCGCCGATCTCGACGACCTGGTCCGCGTCCTCGCGGTACCCGGAGCGGCGGCTGTTCCAGACCTTCACCACGCCGCCCGGACTGTCACCGAAGTTCTCCAGCCGGCCGTGGGTGCCGATCACCGTGTAGTTGCGCCAGTAGTCCGGCGTGTAGTGGCACTGCTCGTAGGTGAGGAAGACGCCGTTGTCCAGCAGCAGGTTCGCCATCGAGATGTCCTCGACGTCCATCACCGGCGCCAGGCCCTTCTGCTCCAGCGGCGGCCAGTTGTCGTTGGACACGAACTCCCGGAACCGCTGGCCCGAGCGGTCCATGCGGTCGGTGATGTCGCCGTACAGGGTCAGTGCGCCCATCGCGTTCACCCGGGTTGTGTAGCCGCCGGCCAGCCAGTGCATCACGTCGATGTCGTGGGCGCCCTTCTGCAGCAGCAGCCCGGTGGTCCGGCTCCGGTCGGCGTGCCAGTCCTTGAAGTAGAAGTCGCCGCCGTGCCCGACGAAGTGCCGGCACCAGATCGCCTTCACGTCACCGATCGCGCCGTCCTGGATCAGCTGGCGCATGGTGAGGACGACGGGCATGTGGCGCATGTTGTGGCCGACGTACAGCCGGGCGCCGGACTCGTACGCCGCGCGCAGGACCCGGTCGCAGCCCTCGGTGGTGATCGCCAGCGGCTTCTCCACGAACACCGAGACGCCGGCCTCGAGGAAGTCGACCGCCGGTCCCTCGTGCAGGTCGTCCGGGGTGGTCAGGAACACGCCGTCGAGCTTCTGGTCCAGCAGCTCGGTGTGGTCGGCGTACGCGGTCGCCTCCGGATACAGCTCGAGCGCCGCGTCCCGCTGCGGTGCCGACGGGTCGGCGAGGGCGACGACCTCGGACCCCTCGCCGGGACGGTGCGCGTACTGCGCGATGCGGCTACGGGCCCCGAGCCCCACCACGCCAAACCGAAGATCAGTCATACCAGGCAACTCCTGCACATAGTTGTTTGTAGCAGCCTAACTCCGAGCAATTCTGCCAATCAATCACCCGTCCTCCAGCTGGAATTGGCTGAGAAGACATCCACCGCACATCGGCGTCTCGCTCCGTGCGCGGACCATGGCGGAATGTGAACCTCCACTACGTGGCACTGGGGGACTCGACCACCGTAGGCGTCGGGGACCCGATGAACGGCAGCAGTACGACGGATCTGTCCGGTGCCGGTGCGCGCCCGGGCGAGGGGTGGCGGGGCTGGGCCTCGCTGCTCGCCGACTCCCTGGCCAGCACCCACCGTGTGACGTTCTCCAACTTCGCGACCAGCGGCGCCACCGTGCCGGTCGTCGCGACCGAGCAACTGCCCTCCACCGGCGATGGCCCGATCGACATCGCCTCACTGATCGTCGGGGTCAACGACACCCTGCGATCGACGTTCGACGCGGGACGGATCCGCGAGCACCTGACCGAGTGCGCGGAACAGCTCACCAACCGGGGCGCCTTGCTGCTCACGGTGCGGTTCCACGACCACGGCAAGGTGTTCGGTCTGCCGCGCTGGCTGCGGCGGCCGCTGTGGCACCGGATCGAGCAGGTCAACGTCGCCTTCGACGACCTGCACGCCCGGTACGGCGGGATCCGGCTGGACATGGCCGACTATCCCGAGGTGTACCGGCGGGACTTCTGGAGCGTCGACCGGCTGCATCCCGGTGAGCTCGGACACCGCAAGCTCGCCCGGGCCTTCGCCGACGAGCTGGCGGTCCGCGGGGTGCGGATCGGCGTACCGCCGGATCTGGACTGTGCGCACCGGTCGCCGAGCCGCTGGGCGGACGCGGTCTGGCTGGTGAAGGAAGGAGCGCCCTGGGTAGGACGCCGCGCCAACGACCTGCTGCCCTGGGCCGCCCGGATGGCGGTCACGCAGCTCCGGCCGGGCGCTTCGCCGCTCACGTCCAATGCGGAGGTCCAGCGCCTGGAGGCATAGGGTCGGGGGCATGGCCCGTATCGATGGACGTACTGCTGATCAGCTCCGACCGGTGACGGTGACCCGGAACTGGCTCGACCACGCCGAGGGCTCCGTGCTGGTCGAGTTCGGTCGGACCCGGGTGCTCTGCGCCGCGAGCGTGACCGAGGGTGTGCCGCGCTGGCGCAAGGGCTCCGGTCTGGGCTGGGTCAGCGCGGAGTACGCGATGCTGCCGCGGGCCACCAACACCCGTTCGGACCGCGAGTCGGTGAAGGGCAAGATCGGTGGCCGCACCCACGAGATCTCCCGGCTGATCGGGCGTTCGCTGCGAGCCGTGATCGACTACAAGGCACTCGGCGAGAACACGATTCTGCTGGACTGCGACGTACTGCAGGCCGACGGCGGGACGCGGACGGCGGCCATCACCGGCGCGTACGTCGCGCTCGCGGACGCGGTCTCGTGGCTGCGGGAGCGGAAGCTGCTGAAGAGCGAGCCGCTGACCGGCACGGTGTCCGCGGTGTCGGTCGGGATCATCGCCGGGGCGCCGATGCTGGACCTCTGCTACGAGGAGGATGTCCGCGCCGAGACCGACATGAACCTGGTGATCACCGGCGACGGCAAGTTCATCGAGGTCCAGGGGACCGCCGAGGGCGCGCCGTTCGACCGGGCCGAGCTGGACAACCTGCTGGCGCTGGGCACGACGGGATGCGCCGAGCTCGCCAAGATCCAGCAGGAGGCGCTGGCGTGACGAAAGTACTGCTGGCGTCGAACAACAAGAAGAAGCTCGAGGAACTGCGGCGGATCCTGACCCCGATCGTGCCGGGCATCGAGGTGCTCGGGCTCGGCGACGTCCCGCCGTACCCGGAACCGGCCGAGACCGAGCCGACGTTCGAGGGGAACGCGTTGCTGAAGGCGCACGCCGCGCTGAAGGCGACCGGTCTGCCGTCGATCGCGGATGACAGCGGGATCTGCGTGGACGCACTGAACGGCATGCCCGGGGTGCTCTCGGCGCGCTGGTCAGGGCCGGCGAAGGACAACCACGCGAACAACGTGCTGCTGCTCGGCCAGCTGGAGGACGTACCGGATGAGCGCCGCGGGGCGTCGTTCGTCGCGGCCGTGGCGTTCGCGCGCCTGGAGGGCCCGGACGACATCGTCCTCGGCGAGATGCGCGGCTCGGTGATCCGGGAGCTCCGCGGCACCGGCGGGTTCGGGTACGACGTACTGTTCCAGGCCGAGGGCTACGACCGGACCACCGCGGAACTGTCGATCGAGGAGAAGGACGCGATCAGCCACCGGGGCAAGGCGCTGCGGACACTGGCGCCGATCGTGGCCAAGGCGTTGGGGAGTTAGTCATGTTGTTCCAGGGCTCTGACCGAGATGGTGTTGCCGACGGCAAGATCACCGTGGCGTACCGGCGCTGGGCCGAGCCACGGGTGGTCGAGGGGCGGGTCTACCGCACCAACGCCGGGCGGATCGAGATCGAGAGCATCCGTGAGGTGAACCCCGAGCTGATCGCGGACACCGACGACGACGTCGCGCTCGCCGATCGCCGGAACGCGAAGGACGTGCGCCGGCGGTTGCGGGGCGACGAGACGCTGCCGACCTTCCTGATCCGGTTCCACCTGGTCGAGGGGCCGGATCCGCGCGAGGAGTTGGCGGCGCAGGCGGAGCTCTCCGCGGAAGACCTCGCCGATCTGCGCGAGCGGCTGGCGCGGTTCGACGAGCTCAGCCATCACGGGCCGTGGACGATCCAGACACTGCGACTGATCCAGACCACGCCGGCGACCCGGGCCGGGGACCTGGCCGCGTCGGTCGGGCGCGAGACGGCGCCGTTCAAGCTGGACGTGCGGAAGCTGAAGAACCTTGGGCTGACCTACAGTCTCGAGGTCGGGTACCGCCTGTCGCCGCGCGGCGCGGCGTACCTGGATGCCGAGGGCAACTAGCCCCTGTGTAGCCCGAGGGTCGCGAGCAGATCCTCGTGCAGCTCGAACCAGACCCGGTGACAGGAGTCCACGTCACTGCGATCGACGTACGCCGTCTCTCCCGCGGTAGCGCGTTTCAGTGCGGCCGCGAAGCGGGTGTCGTAGTCGCGGAAGCGGGGGAGTGCGGCGACCAGTCTGGCGGTGATCGGGCCGAGGGCGCGGTCGAGCACGGCCAGTTCGTGCAGTACGCCGGCGTCCCAGGCGGCGTCCGAGTGGTCGTTCGCGGCCAGTGGATCGGTGCTCGACGGTCGCAGTTGCCAGTCGGTGCAGGCCTGTTGCAAGAGAGCGTTGAGTGGCAGGAACTCGTCGTACACCTGGTGCACGGTGGCTCTGCCTTCGCCTAGCTCGGTGGTCAGGAGGCGTTCGTTCTCGGTGCGTCCAGTGTCGGTGAGCGACCATCCCGACGTACCGGCGAACTCGCTGTGCGTCAGCCATCCTTGGGTATCCGCGAGCTTGAGTGTGTCCTCGACGGCGGGGTGCGGCAGGTCGAAGCGTTGGGCGATCTGGGGCGTGTCCGCGAAGCCCAGCAGTCGCACCGCATGAAGGACGAGAAGCATCACGACGTCGCGTCCTGCCGCGCGGCCAGCCGGTTGAACCGCTGCTGACAGGCTTGCGGCGAACTGAACCCCATCGCGTCCGCCATGTCCGCCCAGGTCAGCCCGGAACTCCGCGCCAGGAACAGCAGCCCGGCCTCGAGTTCGTCGACCTCGGCCTTTGCCGCCGGCAGCAAAGTCAGCGCATCCAGCAGGTCGTCGTCGGTCAACTCGGCGGCACGCCAGAGCGCGAACTGCACGAAGTCCACCGCGGCCATCGGCATCGGCGCCGGGCGCCAGGGCCGCGCGGGGAGCTCGCTCGCGCCTCGCTCGAGCAGGCGGTCGCGGGCCTCGCGCTGACGCTGGGCCTGCGCCTGGTCCGCCTGTTCCTGGTTGCGTCGCATCCCCACACAGTGGATCATCAACAGAACGTTGTCAACATAGTGTTGTCAACGTTTCGTTGATAGGAGTTTGTGCATGCTGGTCCCGCTGACTGCGGCCACGCCGGACCGCTGCGGCGCCAAGGCGGCCACTTTGGGGACGCTTCTCCGCGCGGGCCTCCCGGTGCCGGATGGCGTGGTGATCCCGTTCGATGGCACGGTCGGGGAGGAGTTGGGCAGGTGGCTCGAGAGTGTGGGCGATCCGCCGGTTGCCGTGCGCTCGTCGGCCTCGAACGAGGACATCGCGGGTACGTCGGGTGCGGGTCAGTACGAGAGCTTCCTCGGGGTGCGAGGCGTCGACGCTGTTGCGGACGCCGTGCGGGCGTGCCGGGCGTCGCTGTGGTCGGAGCGCGCAACCGCGTATCGGGCTGGGCAGGAGGTGGGCGGCGGTCCGTCGATGGCGGTGATCATTCAGCTGCACGTCGACTCGGACGTCTCGGGGGTGATGTTCTCGGACGCAGGCGGCTCGACGCTGATCGAGTCTTCCTGGGGTCTGGGGCCGAGTGTTGTCGAGGGGCGGGTCAATCCCGACAGCTATCGCGTGGCTCCCGACGGGTTCGTTGCCAGCGTCGTCGCCGACAAGCCGACGTCCTTGCGCCGCGAAGGATCACGCTTGGTGACTGTCGACGTACCCAGCACCCGGCGGCGGGCGCCGACCTTGTCTACTGCGGCCGCCACTCACCTGGCGACGCTCGCCTCAGAGGTCAGCACGCTCCTGGGCTCTCCCCAGGACATCGAGTGGGCAATCGCCGCCGACACCGTCTGGCTCCTCCAATCCCGCCCCATCACCACCAACCCACCAACCCCCGCTCCGACGCTCCACACCGGCGAGCGGGTGCTGACTGGTACTCCCGGTAGTCGGGGGACGGCGACCGGTCCGGCGCGGGTTGTCCTGGCGCCGGGGGACTTCTCTCAGGTCCGCCCGGGTGACATCCTCGTCTGCCGGTTCACCGACCCCGCCTGGACCCTGCTCCTCGCGATCGCTGCCGGCGTCGTCACCGAGACCGGCGGCATCCTCTCCCACGCCGCCATCGTCGCCCGCGAACGCGGCATCCCCGCCGTCCTCGGCGTCCCCCACGCCACCACCCAGCTGTCCAGCAACACCCTCCTCACCATCGAAGGCACCACCGGCACCATCCACCTCTGAAGGACATCCGGACTCGTCAGGCGCGATTACTCCCAGTTACTGTGCTCCCTTGGATCCCGAGGGGGGCTCGGGGACAGGGGGAGGACCAGTCATGTCTCAGCAATACCCGCACCACACGAACAATCAGAACCACCAACTCCTGCCGATGAATGGCGCCAACGGGCCGTACAACCCGCACGGCCCGCAGAACTTCCAGAACCCGCAGAACTTCCAGAACCCGCAGCCGAAGAAGCCGAAGCGATGGCTCCCCTGGGCGATCGCGGCAGGCACCTTCCTGGCGGGTCTGGGCATCGGCGCCGCCGGGAACTCGACGAGCGACGCCCCGAGCGCGAATGCCGGCGTACCGCAACCGACCGTGACGAAGACCGTGCCCGGCCCGGCCGGCGCCACCGTCCCCGGCCCGACGGTCACCCAGACGGTGCCCGGCCCCGCGAAGACGGTCACCGCGCCGCCGCCGGGCCCGAAGGCCGCGATCTCCGAGGACGGCACGTACCTGGTCGGCACCGACATCAAGCCCGGCACGTACCGCAACGGCAACGAGGGCGACTGCTACTGGGCCCGCCTGAAGAGCACCAACGGCGACCTCGACGCAATCATTGCCAACGGCAACGGCGGCAACCAGGTCATCACCATCAAGAAGACCGACAAAGCCTTCGAAACCCGCTACTGCGGCCCCTGGACCAAAATCAGCTGACCGTACGCCGATCCACGGAGAACTCGAGTCCGCCACATCGCCCACCGTCCGAGCTGGGGAGGATCGTGTACCCGAAACGGGCAGCAAATCCTCCCCGGCCGGTCAGCCGGTCGCCAGACCGCGGCCTGCGGGTGCCGAGATGCTTTCCCGGTCCGCGCCGAGTACGTCGGGCAATGCGTGCGCGACCCCATCAGCATCAGACTCTCCGCGGGCAGGGATGCCCGAACCGCCCAGAACGTTGGGCTTGCGCCACGTGCCGGCGGCGTCGATCACGGCAGACGCCCGGAGCTCGGTGCCGTCGGCGAGGCGGATCAGGAACGGCGCGCTCTCGCGACCGGCGGTGCGGATCGGGTCGAACCCGGCTCGGGGCACGGCGACCACCTGCGCGGTGTACCGGATGCGGTCGGCCAGTTCTGGCGTCTTGGTGAGCGGCCTCAGGTAGGCGTCGATCAGGTCCCCGCCGGTCGGAAGCGCGTCCAGGTCGGGCTCGGTCAACTGACCGACCCGGCCGGCCAACCGATCGACGTCGTACGCCGGGTTCGCGACGAGATCCGCGACCACGTGGAAAAGCTCGTCGCCGAGCTGCGCGGCGCATAGACGGTTGTGCCAGAGGCGGGAGTTGAACCCGCACGCCCGGGGGCGCCGGCACCTAAAGCCGGTGTGTCTGCCGTTCCACCACTCTGGCTGAGGAGGCCGATGCCTCCCCTTGGACAGACATCCTAGGGGAGGCGGTGGCCTCGGGTGGGGTCAGCGGCTCTGCAGGGCGTCGATGAAGACGTTCTTCAGGTCGCTGGGGTTGCGGGCGACGTACGCCTGGCCGCCGGTGGCCTGGGCCAGGGCGCTGAGCTCGTCCGCGTTCGCCTCGGGGCCCATGCCGAGGGCAATGATGCGGACCGGGCGGGACGGGTCCTGCAGGCCCTGGAGGGTCTGCACGGCCTGCTCCCGGGTCGGGCTGCCGGGGTCGTCGTTCTTGCCGTCGGTGAACAGCAGGATCGTGTTCACGGCGTTCGACTTGTAGTCCTGGCGGACCGCCCGGACCGCGGCGATCGCGGTGTCGTACAGCCCGGTGCCACCGCCCGCGATCGGGTGCTGGCTGGTCAGTTGCGCGACGATCTTGGCGCGCTGGTTCTTCGACAGCGGCGCGATCGGTACCAGCGGCTTGTAGTCGGCCTTGTCCGTCCCGATCTGCGTCGAGAACGTCCACAGGCCGAGCTGCGCGCTGTCCGGGAACAGGTTCAGGCCGCCGGCCGCCGCCTCGACCGTGAGCTGCCAGCGGGTCTTGCTGCCGACCTTCTCGGCCATCGAGCCGGAGACGTCGATGACGGCCAGTGAATGCGTCGACAGCGACAGCCGGGTCCAGTTCTGCAGCGTCGTGTCGATCGCCTCGCTGGTCGGCTTACTGAGCTGCGTGACGTCACCGACGCCGCGGCCGCCGCTCAGTGCGCTCATCGTGGTGTCCCGGAAGCCGGCCTGGTCGCGCGCCTGCGCGGCGCCGTCGCCCAGCAGCTCGCCCGCGAGCGCCTTGGCTGCTTCGTCGGCCTGCTCGGTCTCGGACTTCGCGGTCACGACGATCGGGTAGTCCAACGACAGGGTGCCGGTGGCCGGCAGGATCGCCCGGAGCTGTGCGTCCGGGTGTCCTTCCTGGTACTTCACGAAGCTCTGCTCGGACGCCGGTACGACGGTCGTGCTGCCGTCCTGGTCCGCGCGACCGAACAGTGCGTTGACGTCCGTGTACGGCTTGGCCATCGAGCCGAGGCGCTGGGCCAGCGGTACGACGACCTGCGCCACCTGACCGTCGGCCGCAGAGGTCTTCTGCCGCTCCATCTGCACTGCCAGCAGCGTGAGGGCGCCGGGTGAGGTGTTCAGCGGGTCCAGCAGAGCCGGCTGGGAGCCGGCCAGCAGTCGCAGCCAGGACGAGGTGTCGCCGAAGTTGGACCTCCGGCCGACCAGCACCATCGGCGAGGTGGCGATGGAGGCCACCGCGATGGTCGGGACGTTCTCACCGTCGTCGGCCTGCGCCACCCACAGCGACGAGTCCGGCACCCACAGGTCGGGCCGGTTGTCACTGCCGTGGGCGACGTCGCGTGCGATCTGCGCCGAGGGAGCGGGGCTGATAGTGAACTGCAGGCACGGGTTGCCGTCCTTACCACCCTTGGCCGCCAGCGACTTGGCTGCGGCTTCGAGCGAGGACTGCATCTCGGGCGTGGTCGCGAGCTGGATCTGTATCGGGTCGGCACATCCCTTACCGCCCGCGAGCAGACCGTCGGCACCGCTCGAGGATCCGAACGAGCGCACCACGAAGACCGCGCCCAGCGACACCACCAAAAGTCCGATCGCGGTGATGTACACCGAGCGACGGTTGTTGTTGGGTCGCGTCACCGCAGAGGAATGTTTTCCCATCGCGGCAGATTCCTCCCTCCCAGAGGCTGACTGCGCGCGCAGATTACCCGGTTTCGCGACGTCACGGTGGACGTCGGGAACGGTCGTGACACACCCGTCGCTGAACCGGAACCCGTCGCGGAGTACGGCTCTTTCACAGGAACGCTGGAAAACTCACCGAGTGTGCCGACTCCGCTCCGGTCCGCTCAGCAATTGGTGTGACCCGAGTCACAATAAAAGTTTGGTCAAACGACCGTTCTCTGGACCACCGTCATGAAACGGTCGAGGGTTTCCCTCCGCGAACCGGTGTCCGGCGGGTACTCACAGCCCCAGATCGCGGCGCAGCTTGGCGACGTGGCCGGTGGCCTTCACGTTGTACTGCGCGACCGCGATCTTCCCGTCCGGGTCGACGACGAACGTGGACCGGATCACCCCGGTCACCTTCTTCCCGTACATCGTCTTCTCGCCGAACGCGCCGTACGCCGTCAGCACGTCCTTGTCCGGGTCGCTGAGCAGCGGGAACGTCACGCCGTCGCGCTCGCGGAACTTCGCCAGCTTGGCCGGCTTGTCCGGCGAGATCCCCAGGACGGCGTACCCCGCGGCCTGCAACGAGTCCAGCGAGTCTCGGAAATCGCACGCCTGCTTGGTACATCCCGGCGTCATCGCGGCCGGGTAGAAGTAGACGATCACGTTCTTCCCGCGCAGGTCCGCCAGCGCCACGTCGTTGCCGTCGGCATCGGGCAGGGTGAAGTCGGGTGCAATGTCGCCGACGGACAGACGATCGGACATCAGGTCCTCCACGTGTAGTTCTGGTGCGGGCAATGTTACGTGCGGAAGAAGTCCGCCTTGTCGGGGTGCGAGCGCGCGGCTCGTGGGTGAAGATGCGCAGATGAGCCGCCACTCCGCCCGCCAGTTGTTCGACGGCTATCTGGATCCCCGTCGCCCGCACGCCGGTGCGTACGACGAGATGTTCGATCCGGTCGACGGCGTGCGTACGGCGTACAGACGGCTGCACGACTCGCTGCGGCCGCTGCAGCCGGCCGATCTCACCACCCGCTCCGAGGCTCTGGACCGGGCGCTGGTCGACCAGGGCGTCACTTTCAGCCTGTCGGGTGAGGAGCGGCCGTTCCCGCTGGATCTGGTGCCACGGGTGATCACTGCGGCGGAATGGTCCCGGCTGGAGCGTGGTGTGGTCCAGCGGGTGCGCGCGTTGGAGGCGTTCCTCGCCGACATCTACGGCGAGCAGCAGATCGTCGCGGACGGAGTGCTGCCGCGTCGGCTCATCACCTCCTGCGAACACTTCCATCGGCAGGCAGCAGGCATCGCACCGCCGAACGGCGTGCGGATCCATGTCGCGGGGATCGACGTGGTGCGGGACGAACAAGGCGACTTCCGGGTGCTCGAGGACAACCTGCGCAGCCCATCCGGTGTGTCGTACGTGATGGAGAACCGCCGGACGATGGCGCGGGTGTTTCCGGACCTGTTCGCGAAGCACCGGGTCCGGTCGGTCGGCGACTACGCGGTGCATCTGCTCCGGGCGTTGCGGGCCGCGGCTCCAGCGAGCGCGACGGACCCGAATGTCGTAGTACTGACGCCGGGTGTCTACAACTCGGCGTACTTCGAGCACTCGTTGCTGGCGCGGCAGATGGGGGTCGAGCTGGTCGAGGGGCGGGACCTGTTCGCCCGGAACAACGTCATCTACCTGCGGACCACCGAGGGCGAGCAGCGGGTCGACGTGATCTACCGGCGCATCGACGACGAATTCCTGGATCCTGTGCAGTTCGAACCGGACTCCGTGCTCGGTGTGGCCGGACTGGTGAACGCAGCGCGCGCAGGGAACGTCGTGATCGCCAACGCGATCGGAAACGGTGTCGGCGACGACAAACTCATCTATACGTACCTGCCCGAGATCCTGAAGTACTACCTGGGTGAAACGCCCCTCCTGCCGAACGTGGACACGTACCGGTGCTGGCAGCCGGTAGAGCAGGCCGAGGTACTGGACCGGCTGGACGAGCTCGTCACGAAGCCGGTGGAGGGCTCAGGTGGGTACGGCATCGTGTTCGGACCGGATGCGTCGCCGAAGGAGCTCCAGGCGCAGCGTCGCCGGATCAAGGCCAATCCACGGGGCTGGATCGCGCAACCCGTCGTACAGCTGTCCACTGTGCCCACCAAGGTGGGTGAGCGGCTGCAACCGCGGCATGTGGACCTGCGGCCGTTCGCAGTGAACGACGGGGAGGACGTGTTCGTTCTGCCCGGTGGACTGACCAGAGTGGCGATTCCGGAAGGCAGTCTGATCGTCAACTCGTCACAGGGCGGTGGTTCCAAGGACACCTGGGTACTGGCGCCACGAGCCTCCGAGGAGGACGCCGAGCTTCGCGGACCCGGTCTGGGCACGCCCGCGGTGAAGTCGGACAGTACGCCGGAGCAGGGGCCCGAACTGAACGTCGCCCAACAGCAGCAGCAACAGTGATGGGGAGGTGCTGACGATGCTCGCACGCAACGCCGAGTCGCTCTACTGGATCGGACGGTACGTCGAACGCGCGGACGACACCGCACGGATCCTCGATGTCTCGGTCCACCAACTGCTCGAGGACGCCACCGTCGACGCCGACACCGCCAGTCGCCGGCTGCTCTCGGTCCTCGGCATCACCCCACCCGACGGCAGTGAACTGGACGTGTGGGGCCTGACCGAGCTGGTCGCCATGTCCCCGGAGACCGGGTCGATCGTGTCTTCGATCTCCAGTGCGCGCGAGAACACCCGCGTGGCCCGTGAGGTGGTGTCCAGCGAGCTGTGGCAGTGCATCAACGCCATGTGGAACGCCGTACCCGAGCGGCAGCGTGCAGCGCGCCGGTTGGGGCCGCATGAGTTCTTCACGTTCGTGGAGGATCGCGCCGCGATGTTCGCGGGGTTGGCCGACTCCACGATGAGCCGTGACGACGGATGGCGGTTCCTGGTGCTCGGCCGGTCGGTGGAGCGCGTGGACATGCTGGTGCGGCTGCTGATGTCCCGAGTGGGCGACCGTCCCACCTCACCCGGCTGGGTGACCGTACTGCGTTCCGCGGGCGCACATGACACGTACCTGCGCACGTACCGCGGCGCGCTGGACGCAACTCGGGTGGTGCAGTTCCTGCTGCTCGACAAGCTGTTCCCGCGGTCCGTGTTCCACGCGCTGCAGCAGGCGGAGTCCTGTCTCGACGACCTGGACCGCGGGCCGTCGGCACGCATCGGTGCGAGTGCTGAGGCCGCACGGCTGCTGGGCAAGGCCAGGAGCGATCTGGAGTTCCTGCGCCCGGCTGACCTGCTCGACGACCTGACCGGCAGACTGCAAGAGCTGCAGACGACGGTCCGTGAGGTTGGTGAGGCAGTGTCGCGGCAGTACTTCCACGTGGTGCCGTGGATCGAGTGGAACAACGCGGAGGTGAACCTGTGAAGTGGCGTCTCCGCGTCGTCCACACGACGGGCTACCGCTATGCCACGGCGGTCACGCAGTCCTACAACGAGGCCAGACTGACCCCGCGGCACGACAGTCGGCAGAACCTGATGGTCGCCCGGCTCGAGACGTTCCCTGCGGCCCGTGCGTACAAGTACATGGACTACTGGGGTACGGAGGTCAACGCGTTCGACCTGCAGACTCCGCACACGGAACTGAAGGTGATCGCGGCATCGGTCGTCGAGACGACCGACCAGGACGCTCCGGCCTCCGAGGTCACCTGGGCGCAGCTCAAGACTCCCGATGTCCTCGACACCTACGCCGAGTACCTGGAGTGGACCCGCTACGTCCCGAAGCACCGGGAGTTGGCAACTGTCGCCCGTTCGCTCCGCAAGGGTCGTACGCCTGACGAGGCGGTCCTCGCGATCTCCAAGTGGGTCCACGACACGCTGAAGTACCAGCGTGGCACCACTGGTGTGCATTCGTCCGCTGTCGACGCTTGGCAAGCCGGTGAGGGCGTCTGTCAGGACTACGCGCACCTGACGCTGGTCATGCTCCGCTCGGTCGGTATCCCGGCCCGCTACGTCTCCGGGTACCTCCACACGAAGCCAGACGCCGCAGTGGGCGAGAAGGTCGTTGGCGAGAGCCATGCGTGGGTGGAAGCATGGACCGGTGAGTGGTGGGGCTTCGACCCGACCAACGACATCTCCATCGGACATCGGCACGTCTGGGTGGCCACCGGGCGGGACTACGCGGACGTGTCGCCGCTGAAGGGCATCTACTCCGGTGGGGCGGCGACGGCCATCGAGGTGACCGTCGACATGACCCGGTTAGCCTGAGCCCATGCGGGCCATGACAATCACGCCGGGCAAGTCCGACTCGGCGACAGTGGGTGAGGTCGCGGAGCCTCCGCTCGTCGACGGTTCGATCCTGGTGGAGGGCCTGCTCACGGGTATCTGCGGCACCGACATCGAGATGGTCTCCGGACTGTTCGGCAGCGGCCGGCCCGGAGCGGATCACCTCGTCATCGGGCACGAGTCGCTCGGACGGGTGCTGGAGGCACCGGTCGGCTCCGGCTTCCACGCGGGCGACCTGGTGGCCGGCATCGTGCGCCGACCGGACCCGGTGCCGTGTCCGGCGTGCGCGCGCGGCGAGTGGGACTTCTGCCGCAACGGGCAGTACACCGAGCGCGGCATCAAGGAGATGGACGGGTACGGCGCCGAACGCTGGCGAGTCGACCCGTACTTCGCCGCGCCGGTGCCCGCGGCGCTCGGAGAGCTCGGCGTCCTCGTGGAGCCTGCCAGCATCCTGACCAAGGCGTGGGAGCAGGTGGACCACGTCGGCTCCCGATCGTGGTTCGGTCCGCGCCAGGTGCTCGTGACGGGTGCCGGTCCGATCGGTCTGCTGGCGGCACTGATCGCCCGGCAGCGCGGGTACGACGTACACGTGCTGGACCGGGTGACGGACGGGCCGAAGCCGGAGTTGGTACGGGCGCTGGGCGCGACGTACCTCACCGACCTGGGGCAACTGGATGCCACACCGGATGTGGTGATCGAGGCGACCGGGGTGGGGCAGCTGGTGTTCGACTGCGCCTCGCTGCTCCCGCCGGCCGGTGTGATGTGCCTGGCCGGGATCCACCCCGGTCCGGCGACCGTCGACGTACAGCTCGACGCCCTGGTCCGGCAGCTGGTGGTGCGCAACGCGGCCCTGGTCGGGACGGTGAACGCGGCGAAGCGGCACTACGCGCAGGCTGTGGAGGTGCTGCTCGCGGCGGATCGGGCCTGGTTGGAGGGGCTGATCACCCGGTCAGTGCCGTTGTCGCGGTGGCCGGACGCGCTGGTGCGCGAGCCGGACGACATCAAGGTGGTCGTGGACTTGCGGGGATGACCTGCGAGGATGGTGGTGACGAGGGGCAGACCGGGGCTTCCCCGGGTCGGCCCACCGAAGGAAGGGAGCGCCGACAGGTGTCGGACACGAAAGCTAGGACCGCCGAGCAGATCGAGGCGGACATCGCCGCCACCCGGGTGCGGTTGGCCTCGACCGTGGACGAGCTGGTCGACCGGGCGAACCCGAAGAACGTGGCCCTGCGGCAGGTCGAGCAGGCCAAGTCCCAGGTCTTCGACGAGCAGGGTCAGCTGCGCACCCAGAAGATCGTCGCGGTTGCCGGCGCCGTCGTCGGCGTGGTCGGCGTCCTGCTGGTGATCCGCCGGCTGGTGGGTCGCCGGTGACGTCTCGCAAGCGGCTCGACGACGACAAACTGCCGATCCGGATGCTGCACGACCGCGTCCTGGTCTCCCTCGAGCAGGAGGGTGAGCGCAAGTCGTCGGCGGGCATCCTGATCCCGGCCACCGCGCAGATGGGCCGCCGGCTCGCCTGGGCCAAGGTGGTCGCGGTCGGTGCGAACGTGCGGACCGTGGAGGTCGGCGACCGGGTGCTGTTCGACCCGGAGGACCGCGCCGAGGTGGAGGTGCGCGGCGACGACTACATCCTGCTGCGCGAGCGGGACCTGCACGCGGTCGCGGCCGGCCGTCTGGAGGACGGCCAGACCGGTCTCTACCTCTGAGATCCGTTATCTCTGGAACCGGAACCGGGCCGGTGCGTCGGCGCCGCCGGTGACCAGGTCGCGGACCAACGCACCCACCAGCGGTACGAACTTGAAGCCCTGGCCGGAGAACCCGGCCGCGACCGTGATCGGTCCGGCGCGGTCGATGACGAAGTTGGACGTCGGCGTGTTGTCGTAGAGGCAGCTGATCGCCGTGGAGCGGTCGGTGTCGAGTCCGGGGTACCACTGCTCGACGTATCGCAGTAGCTCCGCGTCCCGCTGTGGCTCGGTGCGGAAGTCGCGGGTGTCGGGGTCGACTTCCGGTCCAGAGGCGTGCAGGCCGACTTTGACGCCGGAGCCGGGCTCGAACAGGCCGTAGGCGTTTGGACCCGAGTGGACGAAGCTGGGCCACTCCAGCTCGGCGGACACCGGCGCGAAGAACCGGGGCTGCTCCTGTGTCACGGTGAACGGCGGCAGCGGCACCAGACCGCCCAGCAGCTTCGGAGACCACGGTCCAGCCGTCACCACCACGTGCTGCGCACGCACCGCACCACCTGGTACGTCGAGCTCCACGAAACCGTTGTGGGTCCGCAGCGCTCGCACTGGCGACTGCACGCGGAAATCGACACCCCGGCGAGCAGCCAGGACCTGCAGCGCGTGGACTGTCCTGTCGGCGTACAGACGACCTGACCGCGGCTGGTAGAGCACAGGTGTCTCGAAGCGGAAGCCGGGCCAGCGCTCGGCAGCCTCCGCCGCGGTCAACACCGAGCCGTTTGCCGCGTGCAACGACCGGAACGCCTCCACCGCGGTGTCGTCCATGCCGTGGTCGATCCCACCGGTCTCCTCGAGCAGAGTCTCGCCCGACTCGGCCTCCAGCTCCCGCCACAACGGGCGGGCCCGCTCGGTCAGCGCCGCGATCTCGGCGTCGTCCGCCGCCGGCCGGAACAGCCGGGTCGCCCCGTGCGACCCGCCACGCTCGTGCCCGAGCGTGAACTGCTCCAGTACGACGACCTCCCGCCCCGCGGCCGCCAGCGCCCGCGCGGCCGCCGACCCCATCGCCCCGGCCCCCACCACTGCCACGTCGTACGTCATCCGACCCCCTCTGATCGAGGCTCGAAAGACTAGTCGGTTTCTCGCGGAGCGGGCGGTCGGCGGCGGGCGCGGCGGGGGACGGGGGAGAATAGGCGGGTGATCTTCGAGACCTCCAGCCGGTTGCCCGATTTCCCGTGGGACAAGCTCGCCCCCTACACGCAGAAGGCGGCGGCCCATCCCGACGGCATCGTCGACCTCTCGGTCGGCAGCCCGGTGGACCCGGTGCCCGAGCTGGTCAAGCAGGCGCTGGCCGACGCGGCGGACGCCCCGGCGTACCCGACGACGCTCGGTACGTCGGCGGCGCGGCAGGCGGCCGTGGACTGGATGGCCCGCCGTCTCGACGTGACCGGGGTGGACCCGAAGCGCAACGTGCTGCCCGTGATCGGCACCAAGGAGCTGATCATGATGCTCCCGACGCTGCTCGGCATCGGCGCCGATGACACGGTCCTGATCCCGGACCTGGCCTACCCGACGTACGAGGCCGGCGCGGCGCTCGCGCGGGCCACCAGCGTGCCGGTCGCGGACCCCACGGCGTACGACGGTCCGGTCCGGGTCGCGTACCTGAACTCGCCGCGCAACCCGTCTGGTGAGATCACCCCGGCGGCCGATCTGCGGCGTGCGGTCGAGTGGGCGCGCGCGAACGACGTGCTGCTGGTCAGCGACGAGTGCTACACCGAGTTCGGCTGGGACGAGAAGCCGGTGTCGGTGCTGCACCCCGATGTGTGCGGCGGCAGCTTCGACAACCTGCTCGCGGTGCATTCGCTGTCCAAGCGCTCCAATCTGGCTGGGTACCGCGGTGGCTTCGTCGCCGGCGACGCGACGGTCGTGGCCGAGCTGCTCGCCGTACGGAAGCACGCTGGTCTGATGGTGCCGTCGCCGATCCAGGCCGCGATGGCGGCCGCGTTCGCCGACGACGCGCACGTCGAGGAGCAGCGTGCCCGCTACCTGCGTCGCCGTGCGGTACTGCGGGATGCGCTGACCGATGCGGGCTGGGAGATCACCCTGTCCAACGGCGGGCTGTATCTGTGGGCCTCGAACCCGGCGTACGACGCGTACGGCTCTGTCGGCGCTCTGGCGGACCGGGGCATCCTGGTCGCGCCTGGCGCGTTCTACGGGGCAGCCGGGGAACGGAACGTCCGGGTGGCCTTGACTGGGACCGACGAACGCATCGACGCCGCGGTGAAGCGACTGCAGGAGTGAAAGAACTTTCCGCTGTGGTGTGACGTCTTCCTGTTGTCACTGCCTCTTAAAGGGGTAAGTGATGTTCAGGGAGGGTGGGCGGATGCGGCGCTTTGCTGGCGTGGCGGTTGCGGTTGCGGTTCTGTTGAGTCTCGGATCGGTCGGTGCCGCGTACGCGGACGAGACTCCGACGCCGAGCGTGTCATCGGCTCCTGCCGAGACACCGACACCAACTCCAACACCAACGCCGCCACCGGCGTCAACGCCTACCCCGACGCCCTCGCCGGAGCCGAAGACCACGCCCACTCCGGCCGTGGCGGCGACTTGGTCGATCACGCTGGACCAGCCGGCCGCCTCCTGGGAGGACAGGCCAACGGTCTTCACCGGAAAGATCAGCCAGGCGATCACCGGGTCCTACATCACCTTGTGGCAACGCGTCCCCGGCGCCTGGGTACTGCGGGCCTCCACGCGGACCACGGCCGGCGGCGTCTACCGGTTCAGCTGGACCTCGGCGTACACCGGGTCGTGGGCGTTCCGGACGATGATCGGCGTCAAGGCCGAGACGGCACTCGCGATCTCGGACTACCGGACCGTGCCGATCCAGGACCGGAAGATCGTAATCAACACCCCGGCGGCCTGGTACGCGACGCTGACCGGGGTGTCGGTCACCGGGAAGATGGTGCCGGCCGAGCCGGGCAAGGAGCTCGCGCTGCAGGACTATCTCGGGAGCGGCAAGTGGCGGCTGCTGAACGTCGCCACCATGGATGCCAAGGGCAATTTCCGGCTGCGGGTCCCGGACGACCTGCCGTCCACCCGCACCGTCCGGGTGGTCACCCGGAACGTCAGCCAGACCGCGATGGAGTACTCCGGCCTGGCGACGATCGTCGTCAAGGCGGCCATGAACCCGAAGGTGTACGCCGTCTCGGCCGCGATGGTGCCGAACACGTACCGGGCCGGCTGTCCGGTGAAGCCCTCTTCACTGCGGCTGCTGCAGCTGAACTACTGGGGCTTCGACGGCCGCGTGCACCGCGGTGAACTGATCCTCCGGGACGCGGCGGTCGCGAAGATGATCACGGTCTGGACATCGTCGTTCGCGGCCAAGTTCCCGATCCGGCAGATGCGCCGGGTGGACGTGTACGGCGGCAACGACGTCAGGTCGATGGCGGCCGACAACACCTCCATGTTCAACTGCCGCCGCGTCACCGGCGACCCGTACTCGTTGTCGCCGCACTCCTACGGGTGGGCGATCGACATCAACACCGTGGAGAACCCGTACCTGGCCGCGAACGGTGTCTGGTACCCGTCGAACGGACTGGCGTACCGCAACCGGTCGGTGTCCCGCCCCGGCATGCTGTTCGCGAGCAGCACCACCACGAAGTCACTGATCGGCCAGGGCTACTTCTGGGGTGCCGGCTGGGCCAAGCCCGACTACCAGCACTTCGAGCCGAAGTGAAAGCCCTAGTAGGTGCGGTCTTGTTGGCTGCGGCGCTGGTCGGTTGCAGCTCCAACTCCGAGGCCCAGCAGACCACACCGACTCCCACGCCGATCCCCAGTGTGGTTGGTGGAACGGTCCCAGTGCCGACGAACACGCTCAACACCACTGAACCGACAGATGCCGCCGTCCCACCGGAGGTGCCCGAGCAAGCGACCGCACCGCCGCCTGCCAACGCCGGACCGCTGTCAGCAAGCAACCTGCCCGCACCGGAGAAGCTGGGGAACGGCTGGAAGACCTACACCGACCCAGGTGGCGCTGAGGCCGGCTTCATCGGCAACAACACTTGGACCCGTCGCCGCGATGCGCATCAGGCGTCCTATGAAGCGCTACCGTCCGGCTGCGCCGCTGAACCCGTTGCGGGCTCGCTGCCAGTTCCGGCGTACGCGCTGACCGGCAGCTACCGCAACGCCGACGCGCTGCCCGCCACCGCGCTGCTCCTCCGCTTCAGCAACGCTGACCAGGCGAAGAGCTACTACGAGGGCTATGGGGCGCGTATGAAGTCGTGCGGCTCGGGTGGCGACCTGTCTGTCAAGCAGCTCTGGTCGGACGAGTCAGCAGCGGCAGCTGTTCGTTCGTACGCCGGTGCGGAGTCGTACGTCGACCTGTCTGTCCTGCACGGATCGACGGTCGCTCTGCTCGCCGCCACGTCCGCCAGCCCCGAGCAGCAGGCCGACTGGGCGCGGAGCGTCGTACCAGAGCTGGAGGCCGTGATCGACTAGAGCCGGTCGGCGTCGATGACCGCCTGCGCGAACTCCCGGGGCGCCTCCTGCGGCACGTTGTGCCCCACGGCGAAGGTCCGGTGCTGGTAGCGGCCGGTGAAGTGCACGCGGTACGAGCTCCCGTTGCCGTCCGGCGTGAACGGGTCGTACTTGCCGTCGATGGTGATCGTCGGTACGCCGATCTTCGGGGCGTTCTGCAGTTTCGCCTCCAGTTCGGCGTACTCCGGCTCGGCCGGGATCAGGCTCTGGCGCCAGCGGTAGTTGCCGATCACGATCGCCTCGTAGTCCGGGTTGTCGAACGCCGCGGCGGTCCGGTCGTACGTCGCCGCGCTGTACTTCCACGTCGGCGAGTTGAACTTCCAGATGAACTCGCCGATCTCCTTCTTGTACTGGTGCAGGCCCAGCACGCCGCGCTCGGTGGCGAAGTAGTACTGGTACCACCAGGCGTTCTCGGCCGCGGGCGGCAGCGGCATGTTGTTCGCCTCCAGGTTGGTGATCAGGTAGCCGGTCACCGAAACCAGTGCCTTGACCCGCTCCGGCCACAGCGCCGCGATGATGTCGGCGGTCCGCGAGCCCCAGTCGTAGCCGGCCAGCACCGCCCGGTCGATGCCGAGAGCATCCATCAGCGCGAGCGTGTCGAGCGCGAAGGCAGCCTGGTCGACATTGCGCGGGGTGGACGCCGAGCGGAACGTGGTGCTGCCGTGCCCGCGGAAGTACGGCGTGATGACGCGGTACCCACGCTGGGCGAGCAGCGGGGCGACCCGCTCGAAGCTGTGGATGTCGTAGGGGAAGCCGTGCAGGAGGAGGACCGGGGTGCCGTGCGTCGGCCCGAGTTCGACGTACCCGATGTTGAGGACGCCGGCATCGATCTGCCGGACCGGGCCGAAGGAGAGGTCGGGGGTGGCAGCGGCGCCGCCGGTGACGGCCGGGACGGCTGCGGCGGTCAGGGCTGCGGCGCCGGTGGTCCGGAGGAGGGTGCGGCGGCTGAGGTTCATGACTGGCCTTTCGGGGTGGGCTGAGGTCTCAACCCTCGCCCGGGCGGCACCGGGCTCGCGTCCGTGAGACCCCCTGGTCCCGCACCCGGGTGCCCGGCCCGGAGTGGAAAGTCGGGACAGAAGTTGTATTACCTTTCAGTATTTCGTGACCTAGACTCCGGTTATGGGTGACTTCGACCGGTATGCCCGCAGCACCACGCACCTGGACGCGCCGTTCGCGGTGATCGACCTCGACGCGTTCCGGCGGAACGCGGACGACCTGGTCCGCCGCGCCGCGGGGACGCCGATCCGGATCGCCTCCAAGTCGGTCCGCTGCCGTGGACTGATCGCCGCCGCGCTCGAGCGGCCCGGGTTCCACGGCGTCATGAGCTACGCGCTGCCCGAGGCGCTGTGGCTGGCGCGCAACGGCGTCGACGACATCCTGCTCGGTTACCCGACCACGCACCGGTCGGCGCTGCGCGAACTCTCCGAGGATCCCGAGGCGGCGACCCGGATCACGCTGATGATCGACTCGCCCGAGCACCTGGCCTACATCCGGGCCGCCACCACCGGCGAGGCCCGGATCCAGGTCTGCCTCGACGTCGACGCGTCGCTGCGCGTCTTCGGCCAGCACCTCGGCGTCCGTCGCTCGCCGCTGCGGACCCCGTCCGACGTGGCCGTGCTGGCCCGGACGGTCGCCGCAGACGACGCATTCGAGCTGACCGGGGTGATGTTCTACGAGGCGCAGATCGCCGGTCTGCCCGACACCTCACCGGCGGTCCGCTGGGTGAAGCGCCGCTCGGCCGCCGAACTCGCCGACCGCCGCGGCGCGGTCGTCGATGCCGTCAAGCAGGTCGCGCCGCTCCGGATCGTGAACAGTGGCGGGACGGGCAGCCTCGAGATCAGCAGTGCCGATCCGGTCGTCACCGAGGTCACCGCCGGCTCCGGTCTCTACGGCCCGACCCTCTTCGACAAGTACGACGTCTTCCAGCCCGAGCCCGCGATGGCCTACGCCCTCGACGTCGTACGGCGTCCCGCGCCGCGGATCGCCACACTGTTCGGTGGTGGCTACGTGGCGTCCGGACCGGCGAAGAAGTCGCGGTTGCCGTTGCCTGCCTGGCCATCCGGTCTGAAGCTGCTCGGGACCGAAGGCGCCGGTGAGGTGCAGACTCCGGTCCAAGGACAATCGGCCGAACGGCTACGTCTTGGAGACAGAGTGTGGATGCGTTACGCGAAAGCAGGGGAGATGCTGGAGCGGTTCGATGTTGTCCACGCGATCGACGGTGACGAGGTGGCCGAGCTCATGACCTACCGGGGTGAAGGGAAGAACTTCGGATGAGCAGCTGGCGGAACTGGGCCGGCACCGAGTCGGCGACCGGCATCGAGACCCTGCGACCGGGCTCGACCGACGAGCTGGCGGCCGCGGTCAAGTCCGCCGCCGACCAGGGCAAGAAGCTCAAAGCGGTCGGGTCCGGGCACTCGTTCACGGGCTGCTCGGTGCCGCAGCAGGTGATGATCCGGCTGGACGGACTGTCCTCGATCGTCAACGCAGACAAGGAATCCGGCCTCGTCACGCTCGGCGCGGGCACCGGGCTGCGCAAGCTGAACGCGGGCCTCGCAGCGTTCGATCTCGCGATGGCAAATCTCGGCGACATCGACAAACAGACCATCTCCGGCGCGATCTCTACCGGAACGCACGGGACCGGCGCGAAGCTCGGCGGTCTCGCCACGCAGGTCGTCGCGCTCGATCTCGTGACCGCGGACGGCTCGGTGCTGCACTGCTCCGCGGACGAGAACCCGGACGTCTTCGCCGCGGCCCGGGTGTCGGTCGGGGCGCTCGGCGTGATCAGTTCGCTGACCCTGCAGTGTGTGCCGGGGTTCCTCCTGCAAGCCCAGGAGATGCCGTTGCCGTTGGCCGACGTACTGGACGGGTTCGATGAGTTTGCCGATGGCAACGATCACTTCGAGTTCTACTGGTTCCCGCACACCGACATCGCGCTGACCAAGCGGAACAACCGGGTCGGCGCCGACGTCGATGCGGCGCCGGTCGGACGGGTCCGTGGGTGGGTCGACGACGAACTGCTGTCCAACAAGGTCTTCGAGCTGACGAACCGGCTCTCGGTCCGCCGGCCGGCGATGGTGCCGCGGATCAACCGGCTCGCCTCGCGGGCGCTCTCCGCGCGCGAGTACGTCGACGCGTCGTACAAGGTGTTCTGTTCCGAGCGGAACGTGGTCTTCCGCGAGTCGGAGTACGCCGTACCGCGGGAGCACGTGGTCGAGGTGCTCGGCCGGTTGCGGGACTGGATCGACACTTCCGGGTCTCGAATCCCGTTCCCGATCGAGGTTCGAGTGGCCGCGGCGGACGACATCTGGCTGTCCACGGCGTGCGGGCGCGAGACGGCGTACATCGCGATCCATCAGTACCACCGGCTGCCGCACGACGCGTACTTCCGGGCCTTCGAGAGCATCGTCGCCGACTACGACGGGCGTCCGCACTGGGGCAAGCTGCACACGCTGACCGCGAGCGACCTGCGCACCCGGTACCCGCATTTCGACGACTTCGTTGCCGTTCGCGACCGGCTGGATCCGCAGCGGACCTTCGAGAACGCCTACACCGCGCAGGTGTTCGGGCGTTAGCCTGCGAGCATGAGCACTGTGGACCGGCTGGAACCGGTGGTCGAGGACTGGCAGACGGCGCTGGCGGTGGTCGCGCACCCGGACGACCTGGAGTTCGGCGGGGCGGCGGCGATCGCGCGCTGGACGGGCCAGGGCAAACAGGTCGTCTACTGCCTGCTGACGTCCGGCGAGGCAGGGATCGACGGGGTCGACCCGGCTGAGTGCGGACCATTGCGTGAGGCCGAGCAGATCGAGTCCTCCCGGATCGTCGGCGTCTCGGCGGTCGAGTTCCTCGGCCAGCCCGACGGCACCATCGAGTACGGCGTACCGCTGCGTCGCGTCATCACCGCGGCGATCCGGCGGCACCAGCCCGAGATCGTGATCACGAACAACTTCCGGGACAGCTGGGACGGCGACGTACTGCTGAACCAGGCCGACCACATCAACACCGGCCGAGCCACGCTCGACGCGGTCCGGGACGCCGCGAACCGGTGGATCTTCCCGGACGCGGGGGAGAAGTGGAGCGGCGTCCGGCAGGTGTGGGCGGCCGGCTCGCCGAACTCGCGGCACGGCGTCGACACCACCGACACATTCGAGCTCGGCGTCCAGTCGCTGAAGGCACACAAGGCCTACATCGACGGGCTCGGCTGGCCGGATTTCGACGCGGAGGAGTTCCTCGAGGGCACGTCGCGTCCGGCGGGCACCCTGCTGGGCACGAAGTACGCCGCGCGCTTCGAGGTCTTCACTCCTTGAGGTGGGCCTGCAAGTGCGGCGGCGTCGGCTTCGGCCGGCGCGGCTCGCGATCCCCGGCCATGCCACCGGGGCCGTCGCCGGGGCCGACCCAGGAGCGGACCAGTGCGCGGCCGCCCTTGCGGGTCATCCGGAGCAGGTCGATCTGCTGCACCTGGGCGGCCGGGATCCCGAGCTGGGCGAGGCTGCGGTTCGCCATCGCGCAGGCCGCGTCGTGCTTACGCGGCGACAGCTTCTGCTGCAGGACGACCGCGATCGACCCGTCCGGCAGATCCTCGATCCGCTGCAGCCGCATGCCCTTGTCGAGCGACCAGGACTGCAGGGCGAGGTCGATGTAGTCGGAGTTGGACAGCCGTCGTTCGGTCTTCGCGCGCGCAACCACTTCGTAACGGGCCATGCATCGATCATCACTCGCGGGTGCGACGATTTCCAGGAATCTGCGCTCAGCGAAGTGCGTCGATGGCGGCCGCAACCTCGGCCGGGCTGGAGATCGGCGTCAGGTGGTTCGCGTTCGGGATCAGCGTCGGCGCCGGCGCACCGATCCGAGTCGCGGTCTCGGTCGCGTTGCCGCCATCGGAGTCGAGCGCGCCGAACACCACCGACTTCGGGACCGGCAGCTCGCGCAGCTTGGCGAGCCGATCGGGAGCGACCGCCGGGATGCCGTTGGCGGTCATCTGCCAGATCGCCTTCTCGGCACCGGGCTGCCGGAACGGGCGCGTCCACTCGTCGACGTCCATCGCCGGGCAGTTCGGGGCGCACACGCTGTTGTAGATCTTCTTCAGCAGCCAGCCCTGATCCAGCACCAGCCGGAACAGCGACGTCCGGTACGGCGGGACGATCAGCCAGCGCGGCGGCCCCGGCCGACCGCCCGGCAGCGGCAGCCCGTCACCGTCGAGGAACATGATCCCGCCGACGCGGTCCGGAGCCTCCAACGTCGCCTCGGCCGCCACGCCCGCGCCCAGTGAGTGCCCCACCAGGATCGGTTTCGGCTGCCCCGGGCCACCCAGATGCATCGCGTCCAGGAACCCGAGCAACTGCCCCGCGAGATGCTCGATCGTGTACGGCGCCTTGCGCTCGGAGTATCCGTATCCGGTGATGTCGTAGGCGTAGACGCGATGGTTCTTCGCGAGTAGCGGGACCAAACGCGACCACGTGTCGACGGACTCCGCGGCACCGTGGATGAGTACGACGGGCGTTCCCGACGTACCCCAGGAGTCGTAGCGGGTGTTGATGTCGCCGGCCCGGACGAACTTCAGCCCGGGTGGTGGCGCGGCGGTCCCGTTGGTGGCGAGGTTGTAGCCGAACGACGCAGCGGTGACGACGAGCCAGAGCCCGAGGAGTCCCAGGAACCCCCGCCACAGGAACCGTTTCACGGCACCTAGTGTGCCCGGCTGCTACAACCCGAGGATGCGTTGGGCCTCGGACAGCACGCCGGGGGAGGTGAGGGACTGCCAGCGCGGGATCTGTTCCTGCAGGTACGGGCGGAGCTTGAGCGCGCGCTTCGGGTCATGATCGAGGACGTCGAGCTCGTTGACGATCGTCAGGTCGACGAAGTCCCGCAGCGTCTCGGTGCCGAGTTCTTCCGACGTACCGGTGAAGCGGTCGGTGACCGTGTGGTGCTCGGCGAGGTCGCGCCAGGTGGTCTCCCGGTCGCAGGCGCCGTACCGGTACACGATCGCCTCGGCGTCGGTGCCGATCACCGACTCCAAGACCGGGCGTTCGGTCTGCCAGTCGAACAGGTGGGTCGGGAAACCGTCGGTCCCGTACGCCGCGTGCGCGAGCCCGGCCAGCACCAGCGTGTCGCCGGCCCCGAGCGAACCGAGCCGCTTCGCGACCCGGTGCAGATGGACGTACAGACTCCCGCCCGCGTGGTCGATCTCGTCGGCGCCGCGCACCAGCAGCAGCGAACCCAAGTCCTGGAAAGTGCTCATCTGACCCCTTCTCACCCCGGAGCGGCCAGGGCCCTCGGACCGGCCCAGGTCACCCACGGTAAGGCCAACCCCGCACACCCGCCCAGACTTTCGGCGTGCCGTTTCAGTCACATCCCGTTCATTCCCCGTTCGGCCGGGTGACAGCGCTCGGCCAGTACTCAGGACAGTGGTCAGGACTCCACCTGAGCCGGCCCCGGAGCGGGCCCTGAAACCGGCGCGTAGCTGTTCCACGCCGCCGGCGCTCACGCCACGATGAGGACATGAGCAACACCGCAGCCCGCTGGACCCTGATCGGCGTCCTCGCCACCACAACGGTCCTCGTCATCACGGTCACGAGCGCCCTGAGCTCGTCGGCCGAGGACCACCCACCCGCACCAACCAGCCAGGTGGCCGGCCACTAGTTCGTTGCTAGCGGCAATGGGTTCACCAGCAGGGTACGGCGGGCCTCGTCCAGCAGCGGGTCTGGGGACAGCAAACGGGGACCGCGGACAGGAAACGGAGACCGCGGACAGGAAACGGAGACTGCGGACAGGAAACGGGGACCGCGGACAGGAAACGGGGACTGCGGACAGGTAATACCAGGTCTCCGGTCCCCAGTGCCTGTCTGAACCCACGAGTCGTCCCGTCGCTCGCGCCCGACGGGCTCACGACCCGCCGAACTTCGCGCCGGAGGTTTGGCGGGTTGTGGCGCTGGCGGTGGTGCAGGCGTGGTGCAGGCGTGGTGCCGGGGTGGTGCAGACGCGGAGTGTGGGGAGGGGAAGCGGGGACTGCGGACAGGTAATAACAGGTCCCCAGTCCCCAGTACCTGTCTCAACCCACGAGTCATGCCACCGTCCAGTAGCTCACCGACCTGCCGAGCGTCGCGCGGGAGGTGGCTAGACGCGGTGGCGCGGGAGGTGGCTAGACGCGGTGGCGCGGGAGGTGGCTGGACGCGGTGGCGCGGGAGGTGGCGCTGGGCGCTGACGCTCCGCGGTGGGCTGGGACGGCGCGGGTGGTGCAGGCGTGGAGTGTGGGGAGGGGAAGCGGGGACTGCGGACAGGTAATAACAGGTCCCCAGTCCCCAGTGCCTGTCTCAACCCCAAGACCATGCCACCGCCCACTAGCTCACCGACCTGCCGAGCGTCGCGCGGGAGGTGTGGCGAGACGCGGTGGCGCGGGAGGTGGCTAGACGCCGTGGCGCGGGAGGTGGCGCTGGGCGCTGACGCTCCCGGTCGGCTGGGACGGCGCGGTAGGCGCGTGAGGTGCGGGAGGCGTGGGAGGTGGGGCTGGGCGCTGATGTTCCGCGGTGGCGCTGGGATGGTGCGGGAGGCGCGGGTAGACGTGGCGCGCACTGGTGTCGGGGCGGCGCGAGAGGTGTGGCTCAGCACCGCGCTCGCGGTGCCGGCGGCGGCCGAGGTGGCGCTGGCGCTCGCGGCTTGGTGGGGCGGGAGATGCAGAACCCGTCCGCAGCCACCTCACGGGTGCGGACGGGTTCTGTGTTTGTCCCCGTGGTTGATCAGGGAAGGTGACCGACCACGGGAGCCTGGGGGTGTCGGGAGAAGTGGGCAGGGGCGGGCCCGGGGGAGGCTCAGTCGAGGTCGGCGAGGGCCTTGCGGGCGGCTTCGAGTTCGGCCTCGAGGGCGGCGACCTTGGCGGCCTGCTGGGAGCGGGCCTCTTCGATGACCTCGTCGATCGGGGTCGACAGGTCCTCGTGCAGCTCCTTGGCGGCGCGGGACACGGCGGCCGCGGCGACGGCCAGGTCGCGGGCGAGGTAGGTGGTGCCCTGCTTGAGCTCGGCCTTCCACTCGCCGTCGGCCGTACCGGTCACCGTCAGCGTGAGCTCGATCGTCTTCGTCTTCTTGCCGGCGGCCTTCTTCGCCGGCGCCTTCTTCGGCTTGGCGGGCTCGGCCGGAGCCGGCGTGGCTGCCTCGTCGGCAGCTGGGGTGTCGGTGGTGGCGTCGGGGGCGGCCGTCGACAGGTTCACCGCGTCGGGAGTGTCGGTGAGGTCGGACGGCGTCTCTACTGCCAGAGTGTCTACAGTCATCGTTGCGGCGATCTCCTTCGGAACTGGCGCAGTGCGACCATTAGAACACATGTTCGATTCGCACGCCAACCAGCTTGCCCAGGAAGCGATCGATCTGGTCCTCCAGCGGCGGTAGGTCAGCCTCCGGCTCGTTGATCCGGATCGAGACAGCGCCGTGGACCGCGGAGCGGAGATCGAGTGCCACCGCGGCCGCGTCGTCGGCCGGTGCGAGGCCGGCGTCCATACACGCCTGTACGGCGGCCGTCGCGCGGGCCGACAGTTCCTCCTTGAAGACCAGGTGCATGCGCCGGTTCAGCGTGCTCTCGTGCAGCACCTTGTAGAGGCCGGCGTAGTCGCGAACCCACCTGCCGAGGAACAGTAGCCGCGCGCGTAGTCGCCGTACTGGGTTGTCGCCGGCGTTCGCCTCGGCCTGCTCGAGGTCGTGTAGCAGGTCGGTCGTGCTCTGTTCGAGTGCGGTGAAGACGAGTTCGTCGCGGTCGGTGAAGTGGATGTAGACCGAGGTCGCGGCGATGCCGACCTCGCGGGCGACGGCGCGCAGGGAGAGGGCCTCGTCGTCACCGAGTTCGTTCAGCATCCGCAACGCTGCGTCGATGATCTCGCGTCGCAGCAGCTCACCTTGGCCGCGACGGTTCCGGCTCCGCGTCGTTCCAGCATCCATGGGGCCGATTGTATTGCAACGGCCGTTGCCCTACAGTCGTAGCACTACAGCTGTTCACTTAAGGATGATCATGAGCGAACGCAACAAACGAACCGTCCTGGACTTCTACGAGAGCGCCCTCAACCAGAAGGACTTCCAGGCCGCGGTCAAGCTGATCGGCGACTCCTATGTCCAGCACAACCCGCGGATCGCGGACGGGATCGACGGCTTCGAAGACTTCCTCGCGACCCTCCGCCGCGACTTCCCGGACCTGAAAGCCGAGGTCAAGCGGCTGTTCGCCGACGGCGACCACGTGATCGCCCATGTGTACGGCGTCCGCGTGCCCGGCCAGCCTGGGACGGCGATCGTCGACATCTTCCGCCTCGATCAGGACGGCAGGATCGTCGAGCACTGGGATGTCATGCAGCCGGTTCCGGCAGCGGCCGCCAACTCGAACGGGATGTTCTGATGACCGTGGAAGCGCCGGCCGCGGTGGACTCGCGGCGGTGGTGGGCGTTGGGGGCGGTGGCCACGGCGCAGTTGATGGTCGGGATCGACCTGACCATCGTGAATATCGCGCTGCCCTCGGTGCAGCAGGATCTCGGCATGTCGGACCCGACCCGGCAGTGGGTGATCACGCTGTTCGCGCTCGGGTACGGCGGACTTCTGCTGCTCGGTGGACGGATCAGCGACCTGATCGGGCGCCGTCGTGCGCTCCTGATCGGCCTGACAGGTTTCGCACTGGCCTCAGCGCTCGGCGGGGCTGCGAACGGTCCGGCGATGTTCCTCACCGGACGCGGACTGCAGGGCGTCTTCGGCGCGCTGCTGACTCCAGCGGTACTGGCGACCCTCGCCTCCTCGTTCCCGCTATCGGCGGAGCGTGGCAAGGCGTTCGGGATCTATGGCGCTGTGATGGGCAGTGCATCCGGCCTGGGCGTGCTGGCGGGCGGCGTGCTCACGGAGTACCTGGACTGGCGGTGGTGCATGTACGTCAACCTGCCGATTGCCGCACTCGCGGCGGGAGGAGTCCTGTACGCCGTACGGCCAGTCCCACCGGTCAGCGGAGTCAAGGTCGACCTAGTAGGTGCACTGCTGGCGACCGTAGGCCTCATGGCCGTGGTGTTCGGGTTCGCTCGCGCGGAGTCCGACGGTTGGAGCGCACCGGCGACGTACGCGACTCTCGCGGCCGGAGTGGTGTTGATTGCGGCCTTCCTGGCCGTGCAGGCGCGGGTGAAGTCCCCACTCTTGCCACTGCGGGTTGTCGCCGATCGCCGGCGAGGTGGTTCCTATCTGGCTGTCTTCAGCCTGGCGGTCGGAATGTTCGCCGCGCTGTTCTTCCTGACGTTCTACCTGCAGACCATCCAGCACTACTCACCAGTGAAGGCCGGTCTGGCCTTCTTGCCACTGACGGTGGGTCTGATGGTCGGAGTGCGAGCGGTGAGCCGGCTACTCGCCAAAGCGGCAGTGCGCTCGCTCATCTGTCCCGGACTGCTCACCATCGCCGCAGGGCTCGCACTGCTCGGGTTGCTCAAGGAAGACAGCAGTTACTGGCTGCACGTCATGCCCGTGTTCCTGCTGGTTGGCCTGGGCACCGGATGGGTTCTGGTGACCGCCAACAGCACTGCCACCCTCGGCGCCGGCCCCGACAGTGCGGTGGCCGGCGCCATGGTGATGACATCGCAGCAGATCGGAGCATCGCTCGGTACCGCGCTCCTCAGCACGGTCGCCGGGACGGTAGCCGCCCACTCCGATGCCGTCCACGGGTTCAACGTGGCCAGCCTCGGAGCGGCAGGTTTCCTCTGTGTCGCGGCGGTCGCGGTCTACTGGGTGCTCTCCGAGCGGTCGCCGGACCACTCGAGGTGGAAGCTGCCCTCACGGTCGACCCGCTTGTAGGTGTGCGCACCGAACAGGTCGCGCAGCCCCTGGATCAGCGCGGCCGGCAGCCGCTCCGCCCGCAGCCCGTCGTAGTACGACAGCGCGGCTGAGAACCCAGGAGCGGGTACGCCGACGGTCGCCGCGGTCGCCACGACGCGGCGCCACGCCTCCTGGCCGCTGGCGACAGCGTCCCGGAAGTAGTCGTCCACGAGCAGTGACGGCAGGTCCGGGTTCCGGTCGTACGCCTCCTTGATGCGGTCCAGGAAGCGGGCCCGGATGATGCAGCCGCCACGCCAGATCGTCGCCATCGCGCCGAGGTCGATGTCCCAGTCGTACTCCTCGCTCGCGGCCCGGATCGCGTCGAAGCCCTGCGCGTACGCGACCAGCTTCGACGAGTACAGCGCGTGCCGTACGTCGTCGATGAACGCCGCTCGGTCGACATCGGCCTTCACGTCACCCGGTCCGGGCAGTACGCCGGCCGCCGCCTCCCGCCGTACGACGTCACCCGACAGGGACCGTGCGAACACGGCTTCCGCCATGCCGCTGACCGGAATGCCCAGGTCGAGCGCGGACTGCACGGTCCAGCGGCCGGTGCCCTTCTGCTCCGCCTGGTCCAGGACGATGTCCACGAACGGGCCGCCCGTGGTCGGGTCGGTCTGGCTGAGCACCTCGGCGGTGATCTCGATCAGGAACGACTCGAGGTCGCCGGTGTTCCAGTCGCGGAACACGTCGGCGAGTTCGGCCGGGGACAGGCCGAGCACGTGCCGGAGCAGGTCGTAGGCCTCGGCGATCAGCTGCATGTCGGCGTACTCGATGCCGTTGTGGAGCATCTTCACGAAGTGCCCCGCGCCGTCCGGACCGACGTGCACGCAGCAGGGCTCGCCGTTCACGTGCGCGGAGATCTTGGTCAGCATCGGCTCCAGCGCGGCGTACGACTCCGGCGAGCCGCCCGGCATGATGCTCGGGCCGTTCAGCGCGCCCTCCTCGCCACCGGACACGCCCGAGCCGACGAAGTGCAGGCCCTGCTCCTTCAGCGCGGCCTCGCGGCGACGGGTGTCCAGGAAGTGCGCGTTGCCGGCGTCGACGACGATGTCGCCCTTGTCGAGCAGCGGTACCAGTTCGTCGATGACGGCGTCGGTCGGGGCGCCGGCCTTGACCATGATGATGACCCGGCGCGGCAGCTCCAGCGACTCGACGAAGCCGGCCAGGTCCGTCGACGGGACGAACTCACCCTCGGAGCCGAACTCCGCGACCAGCGCGTCGGTGCGCGCCTGGGAGCGGTTGTGCAGGGCGACGCTGAACCCGTTGCGC
The DNA here is from genome assembly GCF_053611945.1 of Kribbella sp. NPDC054772. Taxonomy (NCBI): domain Bacteria; kingdom Bacillati; phylum Actinomycetota; class Actinomycetes; order Propionibacteriales; family Kribbellaceae; genus Kribbella; species Kribbella sp. NPDC054772. The sequence continues at coordinate 262,090 of NZ_JBSHBJ010000003.1, forward strand.
GCGAGGTTCCGGGCGAGGTTGCGGCCCATCACCGCCAGTCCGGTGACGCCGATCTGGGCTTTGGCAGAACTCATCGAATCTCTCCCGCGGTCTCAAGTTGTGTGCAGGGTCCAGTCTGCTGCCAAAAGCACGGGCGTGGTCCAGCGGGTGCCAAGTCCTGGACAGTAACTGACCGGCCGCGACCTCTTCTCAAGCCCGGTGCATCGATGGTAGACATCTCAGAAATCGATTTCCCGCCACGGAGGAAAGGCCGCCCAATGCTCCGTCGTGTCATCGCTCTTGCTGCCTGCGCGCTCCTCGCTCTCCCCGTCAACAACGCCGCAGCGGCCCCACCCGGTAGCGACAACGGCCCGGTCGGCTGGGACGTCTACCGCCACCTCGATCGCCTCCCCGAACTGCAGACCGGCGTACGGACGAAGCAGTTCTCCAGCTTCGGCCGCGACGGGACCAACAACGACGGCTTCGACGGCACCTACTCCTGCCTCCGTACGACGGACGCGGGCTGCGTGATCGCCGAGGACTCGGGACCGGGGGAGGTCGCCTCGATCTGGTTCACCCGGGACGAGGGCAACGTGACGAAGACCGGCACGATCACCGTCGAACTCGATGGCAAACAGGTGCTGAAGGGATCGTTGCATGACATCGTCAACGGCAAACTCGGTGCGCCGTTCAGTTACCCGCTGGTCGCGAACGGCGTACAGACCAGCGGTGGCGTCTACATCCGCGTCCCGATGCCGTACCACTCCTCGATGCGGATCACCACGCAGGCGAACCCGCTCTTCTACCACGTCGACTACCGCCAGTTCCCGGATGCGAACGGTGTCCGGACGTTCGACCCGACCGACAAGGCCGAGGACGTCCTGGCGATGCTGAACGCCGCGGGCACCAAGGACCCGAAGCCCGCGCAGCCGAACAGCACCACGACGAAGACCCCGCTGAACCTTGCCCCCGGCAAGCAGGTCACGCTCGCGAACGCCAACGGCCCCGGTGAGCTGAGTGCGCTCCGGCTGAAGCTCCCGGACATCGTCGGTCTGGACCTGAAGAACTTCGCCGACGACGGCCGCGCGTTCCTCGGCGGCAGTACCTTCACCCTGAAGATCGATCCGGCGAACACCGGCGTGAGGCTGACCCGACGGATGGATCTGCGGATCGGCAACCAACGCGCGAAGATCCTCGTCGACGGCGCTCCGGCTGGTGAGTGGGCGCCATTGAAGGCGGAGGGCGCGCAGTGGTCCGACCAGTCGGTCGACCTCCCGGCCGCGCTGACCGCGGGCAAGTCGCAGATCACGATCACCAACCAGTTCGTCTCGTCCGACCTGGACTTCAACGAGTTCCTGTACACGGCCGACTCGACGGTCGGCGGCCAGGTGAAGCGCACCGACACCCTCGACGTCGGCCCGAACCACGTCGCCGACGAGCAGGCTCACGGCTATGCGATCACCAAGCAGAACTGGAGCGGCGAACACGCGATGGCGTACGCCGCCACCGCCGCGGACGCCGCGCGCGTCAAGCCCTCCGACTCGTTGCTGGCCGGAGTCCGCGTCCAGGTGACGATCGACGGTCAGAAGCGCGTCGACGCCCCACTCGGCGAGTTCTTCGGCTCCGGCCTCGGCGAGAACCCGGTCCACTCGCTCTTCTTCGCGATGGACCCCGACGGCTGGTACTCGTCCTGGTGGCCGATGCCGTACGTCGCCCGCGCCACGGTCACGCTGGTCAACACCACGACGTACCCGCTGAAGGGTCAGGCGGAGGTGACGTCGGCGCGGGACGCGAGCAAGGCGGCCGAGCTGGCGACCGGCAAGATCGGCTACTTCACCGCGATCTCGAAGCGCGGGGAGACCACGCAGGGCAGCGACTGGACGTTCGCGGACGTCGCCGGCCGCGGCAAGTTCGTCGGCGTCTCGCAGACCATGGAGGGACTGCTTGCCGACGGCAACACTCGCGGGTACCTCGAGGGTGACGAGCGGGTCTCGGTCGACGGCGAACGGACCCCGGCGATCCACGGCACCGGCACCGAGGACTACTACGAGTCCGGCTGGTACTTCAACGCCGGCACCTACTCCACCCCGTTCCACGGGAACTCCGCGCACGAGGTACGCGCCGGGTTCTGCACCAACGAGTGCGACGGGGCCTGGAGACTGCACATCACCGACTCGGTCGCGTTCGAGAACCAGCTCGACTTCGGGATCGAGCACGGCCAGCAGGACGACCACCCGGCGATCTACGGCTCGACGGCGTTCCTCTACACCGCGGCGAAGTTCGGCGCCCGCGAGACCGACCGCATCGACACCGGCTCGGCCACCAGCCGCGAGCAGCACGGGTACGCCGACAACGGGAGCCAGGCCGATCTGAGCGCGGTGTACGAGGGCGATCACGACGACATCACGCTCACCGACCAGGTCCGTTCCAGCACGCAGCCGATCCGGTTCAGCGTGAAGATCGACCCGGCGAACCGCGGCGTGACGTTGCGCCGGACCAGTGATCAGAACACGGCGGGTCAGTCCGCTCAGGTGATCGTCAACGGCAAGGACGCCGGCACCTGGCTGCAGCCGCTCGGCAACACCCACCAACGCTGGCTCGACGACAACTATCAGTTGCCCGCCGCAACCACCTTCGGTCGGAACCGCGTCGACATCGAGCTCCGCCCGACCGGACCCGCCTGGACCGCGTCGGCGTACGTCGTCCAGACGCTCGTGACCCCGTACGACGACAAGCGGGCGCCGGGCACGGTCGATGGCCTGACCGCTACGGCGCGGATCGACAACGCGATCAACGTGACCTGGAACGACACCAGCGACGACAGCGGGATCGCGGCGTACCAGGTGTACGGGACGAAGGCCGGGGGAACGGAGAAGTTGCTCGGCACCACGCCACTGCCCGGCTTCCTGCATCGCGGTCTGGGACTACACGAGACCTGGACGTATCGGGTCGCGGCCGTGGACCTCGCCGGTCACGTGGGGCCGAAGTCGGCAGCGGCGCAGGGCACCAGCGGTAGCACGCTGCGAGTCGAGGGCGAGGCGATGCTGCCCCCGGTGTCGTCGACCGTGGCCGTCGATCCGCAGGGCAACTGTTGCGGTGTCAGTTGGTCGGGTGGTGCGCAGGCGTGGATCCACGGCACGAAGGCGGGCGACAAGACGGTGCTCGGCTTCACGGTCCCGACGGCCGGGGCGTACAACCTGTCAACGATCCTGACGAAGGCGGCCGACTACGGGACGGTCCAGGTGCAGATCGATGGCAACCCGCCGGTGAGCTTCGACGGGTACCAGGCCTCGGGCGTCGGCACGCAGGCGGTGGACCTCGGGTCCGTCCAGTTGGCCGCGGGTACGCACCAGTACGTCGTGACCGTTACCGGCAAGAACCCGTCCGCAACCGGCTACCTGGTCGGCGTCGACGTGCTGGATCTTAAGCTCGCGGCGTGAACCCTTTGAATCCCCGTCGTACCGCTCTCGTGTTGATCGACCTGATGCCGCGGATCGTCGCGTTGGACACCGCTCCGTTGAAGGGGCCGGAGGTGCTCGAACAGTCCGTCGCGCTGGCCGCGGCGACAAGGTCGGCCGGCGGACTCGTCGTGACCGTCCGGGTCGAGCGGCCCGGCGTCGAAGTACAGCCGGAGGGGAGCAGCTTCGCACCCGAGGCCGCTCCGCAGCCGGGGGACCTGGAGATCGTGAAGCGGGCGGTGGGTGCCTTCGGGCGCTCACCGCTCGACGCCGAGCTCCAGGCCCGCGGCATCGCGAACGTCGTCCTGACCGGCATCGCCACCAACTTCGGCGTCGAGTCGACCGGCCGCGAAGCCTCCGACCTCGGCTACGAGACGTTCTTCGTCACCGACGCGATGACCGGCCTGGACGAACACGCCCACGACTTCGCCGTCTCCTACGTCTTCCCCCGCATCGGCGCCATCTGCACCAGCGCCGAGTATCAAGCCGCGCTCGGTTAGGCGAAGCGGGCGGCGTTCTCCTGGACCCATTGCTCAAGGGTCCGGGCCGGGTGGCCGGTGACCTGTTCGACGGTGTCATTGACGGTCGTCTCGTCGACGGTTCCGTCGCCGAAGAAGCCCTCGATCGCCCGGGCGTACGGCTCGGGCATCGCGGCGAACAGCTCGTCGTGCGTCTCCTGCCGGCTCATCGGGTACGCCGTCAGCGCGCGCCCGATCCCCGCGCCGACGATTGCCACCTGCTCGACCGGCGTCAGCGCGACCGGGCCGGTGAGCCGCAGTACCTCACCGTCGTGCTCGCCCTGCAGTGCGCGGGCCGCGACGTCGCCGATGTCGAGCGGATGGATGGTCGAGATCGGTACGTCGGGGAACTGCACCCGCACCTCGTCGCCGGCCTCGAGCTGGTCGAGCCACCGCAGCGTGTTCGACATGAACGAGTTCGGCCGCAGGAAGGTCCACTCAAGACCGGCCGCCCGGACGGCCTCCTCGGTCGCGTGGTGGTACGCCGCGATCGCGTTCGTCACGTCGCCGTCGAGCGAACTGCTCGACAACACCACAACCTTCCGGACACCCGCACGAACCGCGTTCGCAAGCAGCTCATCAAGCCGGTCGTAACCACTCAGCAGAAAGATCCCGCTGACACCGGCCAACCCATCGACAAAGCTGTCCGGCCGATTCAGATCGCCGTACACCGCCTCAACCCCGGCGGGCAGGTCGATCGTCGAACGGATCAGTGCGCGGGCCGAAATGCCTTGTGCTGCGAGGGATTGGGCCACCGCGCCGCCGGCGTTGCCGCTGGCGCCCGTAATCAGGATCGTCACCCGGTCACCTTGTCATATCGGGAGTCCGCGCGGAGGGCCTCGCGAAGGCAGAGGCCCGGATCGTCCTGGTGGTAGATCCGTTCGCTGGGCTCGATGTTGTCGAGGAACCGCTGGTAGGTCAGCGCGTACGTCAGGGGCCCGAGCAGGCTCATCGCCGGCAGCACCCGCAGCGGATCACACCCCGGGACCTCACCCCGCCAAGCCGCTGACCAGACCTGGGCAGCATGGTCGCGCTTCTCCGGTGGCAGGAAGTCTCTCAGCCGCTTGATGTCGAGCCCCGGATGACCGATGACTGTGTCCGCCCAGTCGACGATCACTTCCTGGGTCCCGTCCGACCGCCAGTTCCCGGGATGGAAGTCGCCGTGCACCAGCGTGGTCGGTAACCCCGCGGAGTCGAGCTCGCCGACGATCGCCGGAAGCCGGGCGGTCAGTCGCCGGAGGCCGTTGACCTCGTCGTCAGACAAGGCGGCCTGCGGGATCAGCGCGGTGAGCTCTTCGACCAGGTCTCGGGGTGCGGTGGGGCGGTCAGGCGCCGCAGCGAGTGCCGCCTGAACCGCGACCCAGCGGCTCACCACGCGCTCGATGGTCGGTAGATCTGGATCCCAGCAGTCGGTCCCGGTCGCGTGGGCGAGCAGCGACCAGCCGTTCTCCCGGGAGGTCGCGAGGACGGTTGGCGCCAGCGTCTCGTCGTACCGCTGGACGTTCTCGATGATGTCGGCGTCGAGGCTGCAGAACGTGCTGGTCGCCTTCGCCCACGCGCCTGGGAAGCGGATCAGGCAGGACAGGTTCCACGTCTTCACCTGGGTGGCGTCGAGTGGGCCGATCACGCTCCGGGCCCAATCGATCAGCCGGCTCGGTCCGTCGACCTCGGCCCAGGCTGCCCGCAGCGGATCGGGCGCGACGACCGAGTCCCATTCGGGTGACGCCGTCGCGTCCAGTACGCCGGACCGCGGTTCGGCCAGCGCCTGCACGTGATAGACGACGTGTCCACCGCGCCCCCGGAGGGCATCGTCGGCGTGCACAAGCCGAAGTACCACGGTCGGAACTCCGAGCAGGTCGTCGAGGTGGTGGGTGACTGCCTCTACCTCCGACCACCAGCCGGGCTCGACCTCGAACGTCGGCGCCCGGCCGATGTACCGGGCGCCGACGCTGATCAGGGCCTCGACCGTCTTGGTGTTCACCTGCTTAGTGTCGCGTGACGCGGTGCCAGGTTCGGGGGCCTGATTTGAGGACGGCGGGGGTTGTTAGGTCGATGGGTGTGGTCGGGTCGTTGGTGCGTACGCCGTTGATGGTGACGGCGCCCTGGCGGAGTAGTCGGCGGAGGTCCGAGTTGCTGTCGTTCGGGCGGGCCGCGCGGAGCAGGTCGAAGGCGGTCGCGACCTCGGTGGTGAGGACGATCGCGGGCATGTCGGCCGGTTCGGCACGCTGCGAGAACGTGTGCCGGAACGCGTCGAGCTCGGTCTTGGCGACGCCCGCGCCGTGGTACCGGGTCACGACCGCGGCGGCCAGCCGGAGCTTCGCGTCGCGCGCCGCCGGACCACCGGTCGACGCGGAGTCGCCGAGCGCGGCCACGTCGTCCAGCGGGAGTTCGGTGTAGACCCGCGCGTACGGCTCGACCAGTGAGTCCGGAATGCTCATCAGCTTCCCGAACTTGTCCCGCGGACTGTCCGTCAGCCCGATGTAGTTGTTCAGCGACTTCGACTGCTTCGCCCGGCCATCGATCCCGGGCGTGATCGTGGTCGTCATCACCACCTGCGGCGGCGTCCCCAGTCGCTGCTGGAAGTGCCGTCCGAGCTGCTCGTTGAACAGTTGGTCCGACCCCACGATCGTCAGGTCGCTGCGCATCGCGAAGCTGTCGTAGCCCTGCAGCACCGGGTACACGAGTTCGTGGACGGCGATCTCACGCCCGGCCGCGACCCGCTCGCGGAACATGTCCCGGCTCATCAACTGCGCCTGCGTGACCTGGGCGAACAGACTCAACAGCTCCGCAACCGGCATCGCGTCGTACCACTCGGAGTTGCGTCGTACCTCGAAGACCTCGGGGTCGGTACGCAGGACCAGCGAGACCTGTTCGAGGAACGACGCCGCGTTCGCCTCGATCTGCTCGGGGGTGAGCACCGGCCGGGTCTCGGAACGGCCGGTCGGGTCGCCGACGCGGGTGGTGAGATCGCCGAGCAGGAACACCACGCGGTGCCCGGCGTCCTGCAGTTGGCGCATCATCCACAGGTTGACCGCATGCCCGAGATGCAGCTCGGGCGCGGTGCAGTCGACGCCGTACTTGATCCGCAGCGGGCGGCCGGACTCCAGCCGCTCACGCAGGTCGTCAGCGCCGACGACAGTGTCGGTGGTACGGCGTAATCGCTCGATCACGGCATTCATGGGATTCCTCTCGGCAGGACAGCGCGAGGCACCCGACCGCGATCGCCAGTGCCTCCGGCAACGGAAAGAGGCAGGAACCGGACGGTTCCTGCCTCGGAGGCTCTGGGTGGAGCGACTGCGCGGACTACCGAAGGCCGGCTCCTCCCAGAGCCGGTCGATAGGTCACGCGGTGCTTGATCACGTCCTCAGGTTAGCAGAGCCGTGCCCTAGTGCCCGCGTCGGAGCACTAGGCTCGGGGGTGTGATCGAGGAACGGGTTGTGCTGGTGGACGACGGCGGGCGGGCGCTCGGGACCGAGGCGAAGGCGGCGGTCCACCACACGGCGACGCCGCTGCACCTCGCGTTCTCCAGCTACGTCGTGGACACGGCCGGGCGGTTGCTGCTCACCCAGCGTGCGTTCGGCAAGCCGACCTGGCCGGGCGTCTGGACCAATAGTTGCTGCGGGCACCCACTTCCGGGCGAGCCGCTCGAGCACGCCGTACGGCGCCGGCTCGCGGACGAGCTCGGGATCGCGGTCGACCCGTCGGCCGCCGTCGACCTGGTGCTGCCCGAGTTCCGGTACCGCGCGGAGATGCCGAACGGCCTGGTCGAGAACGAGATCTGCCCGGTGTACCGAGTGTGGTGGACCGGTGACCCCACGCCGAATCCGTCCGAGGTCGCCGACTACCGCTGGGCGCAGTGGGACGAGCTGCGCGACATTCCGGACCTCTCACCGTGGTGCCTGCTACAACTGGACCAGCTCACCACGCCGCCTATCGACTGGCCGATCGCGGACCCCAGCCGACTACCACCGGCTGCCCAGATCTAGCTCGAGAAGATCCCCGTGTACGGCGACCGCCGCCGTACTCGCGTGACCCGCGGCACCGATCGCGAGGAGCGCGGGATTGGCCGCCGTACCGACCGCGTAGACGCCAGGGACAGTCGTCCGTCCGCCGTCATCGGCAACCACCGCGCCGTCGGTCACCTGGCACCCCAGGCGCTCCGCGAGGTCGCTCTGCTGATGCTGCCGCACCACCGCGAACACTCGCCGCGCAGTCAGCTCGGTGCCACCAGCGAGCAGGATTCGTGACGTCGAGGCCGTCGCCTGTACCTCCTCGACTGCCTCGGTGCGAACCACCACCCCGGCTCGGCTCAAGCGCTCCACATGCTCGTCCGCGAGCTTGTCGCCGTCCGTGCAGAGCACCACGTTGTCGCTCCACCGGCTGAGCAGCAACGCCCGCGACACCGACTTCTCCGGAGCACCACGCATCCCGATCTGCACCAGCGCCTCGCCGCGTACCTCCCACCCGTGGCAATGCGGGCAAGCCACGACGGACCGCCCCCAGCCCGCGGCCAGGCCCGGTACGGTCGGCAACTCGTCCCACAGCCCAGTCGCGAGTACGACGGCCCGCACCGGCACCCCGTCGACGACGAATCCGTCATCGCCCGCGATCACATCCTCGATGCGGGTGTTCCGGACCTCAACGCCGTACGTCGCCAGCTGACGCCGTCCGGCGGCGAGAAGCTCGGCCGGGGAAGCGTCCGCGACGCCCAGATAGTTGTGCACATGCTCCGCGGCCCGGTTCCGTGGCTGCTGGTCGTCGAAGACCACCACCTGCCGGCGAGCCCGCCCGAGCGTCAGGGCGGCCTGGAGCCCGGCCACACTCCCACCGATCACCGCTACGTCCATGCGGTCACCTTAGGGCAAGCGGTTCAGAATTCGAGACCGGTATCTCATTTGGTGGTCATCAAAGCGCTGAGCAGTTCGGGTCCCGGCCAGACCCGGCGGGTGCGCTCGGCCTCGCGAATCAGCGTGACGAGGGTCCGGTTGACCGGCGCCGGCCGGTCGAGTGACTCCGCGAGCCGTACGACCTCGCCGTTCAGGTAATCGATCTCGGTGGGCCGGCCGGCCTCGAGGTCCTCCCACATCGACGTCCGCGCCAGCGGGTCGATCGCGAGCATCTTCCCGGCCACCCGCCGGAAAACGAAGTCCGGCAGGCGGAGGACCGCCGGGAACCAGCGCATCGGCAACGGCAGTAGCTGCGCCGGCTCGATCTTCGCCGCCTCGAGCAGCCCGAGGGTCTCGCTCTGCGCGGCCGCGAGGCAGCGGCGGTAGGCGCGCTGCGAGAGCTCGTCGCGCAACGGCAGGTTCGACAGCGCGTTGATCGGGTTGTTCAGGTTCAGCAAGAGCTTCGACCACTGCACCGGAACGATGTCGTCGTGCTGTTTCAGCGGCAGTCCCGCCCGCGCGAACGCCTCGACGTACGGCGCCAGCGCAGCATCCCGCTGTACGTCGAGGGCGCCCTCCGTGCCCTGATGGAACACCCCAGCGCCCCGGTTCAGCACGTTGAACGGAACCATCCCCGGTACGACGACCTGCGCATCCAACCGCGATCGCAGTACCTCGCCGTTCCGGATCCCGTTCTGGAAACTCACCAAGACCGCGCCCGGCTTCAGAACGCCTGCCAGCTCCTCCGCGGCACCTGCCGTCGCCGCGGACTTCACCGTCACGAGCACCAGATCGGCCTCGGCGGCTCCGGCCGGTGTCGTCTCGAACCGCACGTCCTCGACCCGAAGGTCGGCGCCGAGATAGTCGGTCAGCCGCAGCCCGGACGACGCCACCGCGACAGCCATCCGTTGCCGGCCGACGAACGTCACCGGCGTCCCCGTCGCGGCGAGCCGGCCACCCACGTAGCAACCGATGCCGCCCGCACCATAAACCGCGATCCGCACCACGACAACGTACCGAAGAACGGGTGGTGTTCGGGAGTAATACGTAGTGACCCGTTCCGGCAGGCCCTACAGACCACCCACTACCCGTTCTTCGGTACCGGCCCCGGGGCAAACCCGACCAAGGAACCCCAGGGAGCTAGTGCAGCCGGACCCTCGGGTCCAGGACGGCGTAGCCGATGTCGACCAGGATGTTCGCCACCACGACCGCCGCCGACGCGAACAGCACGATGCCGATGATCACCGGCAGGTCCTGCTGGTTGATCGCCACGATGGCCGTCTGCCCCAGCCCGGGCATGCTGAACACGGTCTCGATGACGACCACACCGCCGACCAGCTGACCCAGGTCGATCCCGAACTGCGTGAGCACCGGCGTCAGCGCGCTGCGCAGACCGTGCCGGTAGATCACGCGGCGCTCGCGGATCCCCTTCGAGCGAGCGGTCCGGATGTAGTCCTCGCCGAGCACGTCCAGCATCGAGCCGCGGGTCAGCCGGGTATACGTTGCGGCCAGCAACAAGGCCAGCGCCACCCAGGGCAGGATCAGGTGCTGGAACCACGGACCGATCCCGCTGGTCAGCGGCACATAGCCACCGGCCGGGAACCAGGCGAACCCCGCGACGGTGAGCCGGAAGTACAGGAAGTACAGCAGCAACAGGGCGAGCAGGAACGACGGGAACGAGTAGAAGACCAGCGAGAACAGCGTCAGCCCGCGGTCGGCGAACGTTCGCGGGTGCGTCGCCGAGACCACGCCGTTGAAGATCCCCAGCACCATCCACAGCACGGCGGCGCCGAGAGCCAGTGACAGCGTGATCGGCAGCGCCTGCGCGATGATGTGGGTGACCGACACCTGGTGGTAGTAGTCGTACCCGAGGTTCCCCTTCAACGAGTTGCCGAGGAAGTCCAGGTACTGCCTCCACAAGGGCAGGTCGAGACCCAGACGATGCCTGATCAGCGCGATCGTGTCCGGCGTCGCCTGTCGGCCGGCGAGGGTCTGGGCGACGTTGTTCGGTGCGATGAAGAACAGTCCGAAGACGGCCACCGTGACCAGCCACAGGACCAGGATCCCGTGACCGATCCGGCGCAGCAGGAACCAACCCATGTCAGGTCCGATCCGCGCGGGGGTCGAAGGCGTCCCGGACCCCGTCACCGAAGAGGTTGAAGGCGAGCGTGGTGATCAGCAGGGCCAGCCCCGGGAACAAGATGAACCACCAGGCGGTCGTGTAGTAGTTCTGCGACGTACTGATCATGCCGCCCCAGTCGGCGGTGGGTGGTGGCAGTCCGAGTCCGAGGAACGACAGGGTGGCCTGGACGACGATCACCACCGGGATCAGCAGCGTGGTGTAGACGATCACCGGCGCGAGCACGTTCGGCAGGATGTCGACGAACATGATCCGCCGGTCGCTCGCCCCGAGGGAGCGGGCCGCCTCGACGAACTCACGCTCCCGCAACGTCAGGACCTGGCCGCGGACGATCCGGGCCACCGCCGCCCAGCTGAAGAAGCCGATCACCAGGACCGTGACGGTCAGGCTCGGGCCGGTGATCGCCACCAGCGCGACCGCGACCAGCAGGAACGGCACACACAGGATGACGTCGATCAGCCGCGCCAGAAGCGTGTCGGTGATCCCCCCGAGGAACCCCGCCGCGAGACCCAGCACGACGCCGACGGCGACGGTGATGGCGGTGGCGAGCACACCGACGAGCAGCGAGATCCGGGCGCCGTACGCGATCCGGACCAGGATGTCCCGGCCCAGGTCGTCGGTGCCAAGCCAGAACGTGCCGTTCGGCCCGCGCGGCAACCCGTCCGGAGTCAGCCCGATGTCGCGGTACTGCTCGTTCGGCGGATGGCCCGTGACGGCCGCGAAGACCGGCGCGAAGATCGCCATCAGCACGATCAGCACGATCACGACCAGCGAGATCATCGCGACCTTGTCCTTGCGCAAGCGCCGCATGGCCAGCGAGAACGGACTACGGCCCTCGATCACCCGCGGCTCGTCGAGCACATCGACGAGTTCAATGGTTGAGGTCATGGGGTTTCCCGGTCTGGACTGAGGAGCGGAGGGAGCGAAGCGACTGCAGCGACGAGGGAAGACCGGGAGCCGAGGCCCCAGGACCACGCCGGTGCCGGAGACCCGGCCAAAAGCAGAGTCATGATGCCTTCAAGTCGGGGACTGCGGTGGACAGGTCCTCGCCCACCGTGAGTGGATGGAAGCAGGCCGTGCGGTGCTCGTCGGTGTCGTCGAGTACGGCGATCAGCGGCGGCTCGCTCTGGACGCAGTCGGCCCGGGCTTTCGGGCATCGCGTGTGGAACCTGCACCCCTCCGGTGGGTTCGTCGCGGCGGGAATGTCGCCCCCGAGGATGATTTGCTCGCGGCTGTCGGCGGTGTCCGGGTCCGCCACCGGCAGTGCCGACAGCAGCGCCCGGGTGTACGGGTGCCGGGTCTGCCCGAACAGTTCGTCGGTCGGTGCGAGCTCGACGATCTTGCCCAGGTACATCACCGCGATCCGGTCGCTCACGTGCCGAACCACGGACAGGTCGTGCGTGATGAACACGTACGTCAGGTCGAACTCCTTCTGCAGGTCCCTGAGCAGGTTGATGACCTGGGCCTGGATCGACACGTCCAGTGCGGATACCGGCTCGTCGCAGATCATCAGTTTCGGACGCAGTGCGAGCGCCCGGGCGACCCCGATCCGTTGCCGTTGGCCACCGGAGAACTCGGCCGGGAACCGGTTGTAGTGCTCGGGATTCAGCCCGACCAGCTCCATCAGTTCCTGGACCTTCTTCTTCCGATCGTTGCCCGAGGCAATCTTGTGGATCGCGAACGGGTCGCCGATGATCGAGCCGACCCGGCGCCGCGGGTTGAGCGAGCCGTACGGGTCCTGGAAGATCACCTGGATGTCGCGCCGCAGCGGCCGCATCGACTTCCGGGACAACTTGGTGACGTCGTTCCCCTCGAACCACACCGACCCCGACGTCACGTCGTACAGCCGGGCCATGCAGCGGGCCAGCGTGGACTTGCCGCAGCCGGTCTCGCCGACCAGGCCGAGGGTCTCGCCCTTGTGCACCTCCAGCGTCACGTCGGAGACCGCCTGGACCACTTCGCGGGAGTGGGTCGGGAACTCCTTGCGGACGTGGTCCACCTTGAGCAGTACGTCGTCGTTCACGATGCGGCCGCCTCGGTCTTGTCGTGCGGGAGCCAGCAGGCCGACTGGTGCCGGGGATCGCGGGCGACGTCGGTGAGCGGCGGCACCTCGGTGCGGCATTTGTCGAACGCGTGGTCGCAGCGGGGCGCGAACGGGCAGCCCTTGCGCTCGCCGATCAGGCTCGGTGGCGTCCCCGGGATCGGTGTCAGCCGGTCACCGCTGCGGGCCGGCAACGAGGCCAGCAGGCCCTGCGTGTACGGGTGATGGTTGTGGTAGAAGATCTCCCGGCGCGGCGCCCGCTCCATCACCGAGCCGGCGTACATCACCACCACCTCGTCGGCCATCTCGGCCACCACTCCGAGGTCGTGGGTGATCAGGATGATCGCCGTACCGAACTCCTCCTGGAGCCGGCGCATCACGTTCAGCACCTGGGCCTGCACGGTCACGTCGAGCGCGGTGGTCGGCTCGTCCGCGATCAGCAGCGCCGGGTCAAGGGCCATCGCCATCGCGATCATCACGCGTTGGCGCATCCCGCCGGAGAACTGGTGCGGATAGTCGTCGATGCGTTCCTCCGCGCGCGGGATGCCGACCATCGTCAGCAGCTCGGCGGCCCGCTTCCGGGCCGCCTGCTTGCTGATCTCCAGGTCGTGCGCGCGGATCATCTCGACGATCTGCCAGCCGATCCGGTACAACGGGTGCAGGCTGGACAGCGGATCCTGGAAGATCATTCCGATCTGGGCGCCCCGCAGCCGCCGGAACGTGGCCTCGTCCGCGGTGATCAGGTCCGTCCCGTCGAAGAACGCGGTACCGGACACCTCCGCGCCGCGGGTCAGGCCGGTGATCGTCTGGGTGGCGACGCTCTTGCCGGACCCGGACTCTCCCACGATCGCGAGCGTCTGACCGGCTTCCGCGTCGAACGACACCCCCCGGACGGCACGGACGGTGCCGTCCGGGGTGTCGAAGGAGACCCTGAGGTCCCTTACTTCAAGCAGGGCCATGGGGCCTCCCGTCCTGGACTGAGGAGCGGAGGGAGCGAAGCGACCAGAGCGACGAGGGAAGGACGGGAGTCACAGCCCCGTGGCCCCCGCGCCGGAGGCGCGGCATTCAATACAGCCATGAGGTTGTCAGCCGCCCTGCTTGTCCTTGGTGAGCCAGACGTTCGTCGGATCGAAGCCCTGCAGAGCCGGTACGTAGACGGCGTTCTGCACCTGCGGGGCGTGGTAGTTCGCGTTCTTCGGGTTGGTCAGCGGGTAGAACGGCGCGTCGGCCATCACCTGCGCGTCGGCCTTCGCCCACAGAGCCGCCGTCTGGTCGTCGCTGGTCGCCATCGCGGCCTGCTGGATCATCGTGTTGGTCTGCGGGTTGTTGTACAGCCCGAAGTTGCTGCCGATCGGCGGGAACGACGGCTGCCCGGAGAACAGCGGGTTGAAGAACGACAGGGCCGCGTTGCCGTACCAGTCAGCGCCCCAACCGGCCAGCGAGAGGTCCCAGACGCCGCGTTGCGCGACGGTCGGCACCTGCAGGTACTTCACGTAGAAGTCCGCGTTCGGCGACGGTACGCCGGTCACCGTGATACCCGCCTTGGACAGGTCCTGCTGGATGGTCTGGAATGCCTTGCTGCTGCCCTCGGACGCGTTGCGGTACAGGAACTTCAGCGTCAGGTGCGGGAAGCCCGCCTCCTGCAGCAACTGCTTGGCCTTGTCCACGTTGTACGGATACGGGTCGTTCTGCTTGGAACCGAGGATGTTGTCCGGCAGCACGTGCGTCAGCGGCGGGTTGATCGTCGGACCGCCGATGACCTGGAGGATGTTGGCGCGGTTGATCGCGTAGCTGATCGCCTGCCGCACCTTCACGTTCGCCAGCGCCTTGTTGTTGTTCGGTGACGCGGTGTTGTAGACGACGTACGGATTGCTGGACGCGGTCAGCCCGAGGTTCAGGCCCGGGTCTTTCTTCGCGATCAGGGCCGGCAGCTGCGACGGTGGTGGGGCGATGTCGAACTCGAGGTCCGCGGACGGGGTCCCGGTCTGCAGCTGCTGCTGGATCGAGTCCTGGGCGACCGTCTCGTTGACCAGGATCTTGTCGACGTACGCCTTACGAACCGGGTCGGACGCCGGGTCCCAGGCTGGGTTGCGCGAGTACGAGATCGACTTGGTCGGCACCCAGCTGTCGACCTTGTACGGGCCGTCGGACGGGTAATGGTTCCCGAGCTCGGTGCTGATCGGCAGGTAGTTGAGCGATTCCACGGGCGCCGGCGAGAACGCCGTCAGTGTCAGCATGCCGACGAAGTACGTCGCCGGGTGGACGAGATGGAACTCGACCGTGCTCGCGTCCTTGGCGACCACGCCCGGCAGCGGCGTCTTGTCGATGTACTCCTTGAGGCCCGCGATGGTCTTCGGAGCCTTGGAGAACCCGTCGAGGAACGACTGGTACCCGACCAGCAGGCTGGCGTAGTCCGGAATACCGCCGAAGGGCTGGATCGGGTTCGCGGTCCGCTTCACGCCGCGCACCATGTCCTCCGCGGTCACCGCCCGGGCAGGGCTGGTGTTCCACTTGGCGCCGGGCCGGATCTTGATCGTGTACGTCTTGCCGTCGGCGCTGATCCCGCCGTTCGAGGTGGTCGGGATCTCAGTGGCGAGGTCGGCCACCGGCGTCGTGTTGTCCTTGCCCGGATCGGCCGGGTAGGTGAACAGTTGGCGGCTCCACATCCGCAGGTTCATGTACCCGACCGAGTAATAGCTGATGTTCGGGTCCATATAGTCGACGTCACCCGAGCCGAGCAAGTTCAGGGTGCCACCGGTGACCGGAGTACCGGCTGTGCTGGTGCCGGATCCGGACGGTGTGGTGCCACCACCGCTACAGGCGGCGAGCGCAATGCTCGCCGCGGCGGCAAGAGATAATGCCGCCAGCCGTCTTCTGGCCATTGGTCCTCCTCCGGGACTCGATAGCGCTGAAGTTAGGACTTCCGGGCGCAGCCGGAACCAGCGAGCACGCAACCGTCAAGAGGATGTCAACCACGCCAGGCGAGAACATGACGGATTCATGACAGCCGTAACCCCGCCGGGGCCCTCCGCATGAGCGACACTGTTCCCGTGGCACACAGCCTGTTGCTGGTCGACGACGAGCCGCGGATCCGGCGGGTGCTGCGGCTTGCCCTGGAGGACGAGGGCTATCAGGTCACCGAGGCGGCCAACGGGTACGACGCGTTGGCGGCACTGCGCCGGGAGACTCCGGACGTGGTGCTGCTGGACCTGATGCTGCCGGATCGGGACGGGTTCGCCGTCTGCCGGGAGATCCGGCGCGCGAGCGACGTACCGGTGATCATGGTGACGGCGCGGACGGACAGTCACGACGTGGTCGCCGGGCTGGAGGCCGGCGCGGACGACTACGTGACGAAACCGCTTGTTGCCAAGGAGTTGTCGGCCCGGATCCGGGCGCTGCTGCGGCGGGTCGAGCCGGCCAACGCGCGGCAGGCGAACCTGCTCGAGATCGGTGACCTGCGGATCGACGTACCAGGGGCCGAGGTGACGCGGGACGGCGAACCGTTGTCGCTGACGCGGACCGAGTTCAAGCTGCTGGCCGAGCTGGCTGGTGCCGAGGGCAAGGTGCTGAGCCGGGAGCAGTTGCTGTCGAAGGTCTGGGGGTACGGGTACTTCGGGGACAGCCGGATCGTCGACGTGCACGTCCGGCGGCTCCGGCTGAAGATCGAACGCGACCCGGCCAGCCCGAAGCATCTCGTGACTGCCCGCGGTCTGGGCTACCGACTGGTGAGCTGACCTTGCTGGGCCGGTTCAGCCTGCGGAGCCGCGTGATGCTGGCGTACGGCCTGCTCGCGCTCGGCCTCTCGACGGTGCTGGCGATCGTGACCTGGAAAGTGGTCTCGACCTACCTCACCGACCAGCGCGAGTCGTCGGCGGTGACAGTGACGGCGGACAACGCCGCGGCGCTGCGGTACGGGTTGTTCGGTGCGCCGGTGCCGTGCAGCCCGGGGCACGAACGGGCCGAGTGCAGCGGCCCGACGCTGCAGCCCGGGGTGTCGGTGATCGACGTCATGAACGGCTTGCCGTCGACAGACGCGGCGGCGTCGATGGTGTACATCGAGGACCATTGGTACGCCTTGACCGGCAAACCGTCCGACCTGCCGTCGGACCTGATCCAGACCGCGCTCGCCGGCACCGTCGTACAGCGGCGGATCGAGGTGGGCGGGCGGCCGGTGCTCGCGGTCGGGGTGCCGATGGGGCGCCAGGGTGAGGCGTTCTTCGAGTGGCACCCGCTGACGAGCCTGGACAACACCCTGCGCACGCTGAAGATCACGCTGGTCGCGGCGGCGATCGCGACCGCGTTGATCGGGCTCGCGGTCGGGCGGCTGGCGAGCACCGTGGCGTTGCGGCCGTTGGCCGAGCTGACCCAGGCCGCGGACTCGGTCGCCCGCGGGAAGCTGGACGCGCGGCTGCAGGCGGAGAGTGACAAGGACCTCGGCGGCCTGGCACGGTTGTTCAACCAGACCGCGGCGGACATGGAGCGGCGGGTGGCGGCGGACGCACGGTTCGCCGGCGACGTGAGCCACGAGCTGCGGACGCCGTTGATGACGATGCTGAACTCGATGCAGCTGATCCAGAACCACCGCGCCGAACTCCCCGAGGCGGTGCGGGAGCCGGTCGAACTGCTCGGTGACGACCTGGACCGGTTCCGCCGGCTGGTGATCGACCTGCTGGAGATCTCCCGCGACGACGGTGGCGACCGGGGGAGCCGGGAGATCGTCCGGATCGCCGACCTGGTGCGGGCCGCGGCGGACGCGACCGCCGGACGCGACGTGACCACGGTCGAGCCGGACGCCGAAGGGCTGACGCTGCAGGCCGACAAGCGCCGGCTCGAGCGGGTGATCGCCAACCTGGTCGAGAACGCCGAGGACCATGCCGGTGGTTGCAAGGGCGTCGGTGTCCGGGCCGGTGGCCTGGGGGTCGTGATCACGGTCGACGACGCGGGGCCGGGCGTCCCGGTCGAGGACCGGGCGAGCATCTTCGAACGCTTCGGCCGCGGCGGGACCTCCGGTCGGGGCCGCGGCGTCGGCCTCGGCCTGGCGATCGTCGCCCGGCACGTGCAGTGGCATCACGGCAGCATCCAGGTGACCGACCGTCCGGGCGGCGGCGCACGCTTCGTCGTCGAGCTGCCCGCGAAAATCAGCTGACGGCTGTTGGCCCGCCCGGTTACCTTGGACGTATGGCTACTTGCCTCTGTGTCTAGCTGGCGCACCCGCTTCTACAGGTGAGGTGTGTCGACTAGCTATCACGGAGAGTAACCATCATGATCACCGTTCGCGGTGTAGAACTTCGCGTCGGCGCGCAGCTGCTGCTGACCGACATCTCGTTCACCGTCGGCGTCGGGGACCGCGTCGGACTCGTCGGCCGCAACGGCGCCGGCAAGACCACGCTGCTGAAGACCCTGGCCGGCGAAGAGCGTCCGGCGGCGGGGGACATCGCCGTCACCGGGTCGATCGGCTACCTGCCGCAGGACCCCCGCGCGGCCGATCCCGCGCTCACCGTCACCGACCGGATCCTGTCGGCGCGGCACCTCGACACCGCCGTACGCCGGTTGCGCGAGACCGAGGCGGCGATGAGCACCGCCACCGGCGAGGCGCAGGAGAAGGCGATGGCGGCGTACGCGCGGGCCGAAGCGGAATTCCAGGCCGGCGGTGGTTACGCGGCCGAGGCGGAAGCGGCGCGGCTCGCAGCCGGTGTCGGCCTGCCCAACCGTGCCCTGATGCAGCCGATCGGTCAGCTGTCCGGCGGTCAGCGTCGCCGCGTCGAGCTGGCCCGGATCCTGTTCGCGCAGCACGAGACGCTGCTGCTCGACGAGCCGACCAACCACCTGGACGCCGATTCGGTGCTCTGGCTGCGGCAGTTCCTGCAGTCGTACGCCGGTGGCCTGATCGTGATCAGCCACGACCGCGAGTTGCTCAAGGCAACGGTCAATCGGGTGTTCCACCTGGATCCGCAGCGGCGTACGGTCGACCTGCACAACACCGGCTGGACGAAGTACCTCGAGCAGCTCGACCTGGACGAGCGGCGGCGGCAGCGCGAGCGCGCGGTCGCCGAGCGCAAGGCCTCGGTCCTGCACACGCAGGCGGCGAAGATGCAGGCGAGCGCGGGGACGGCGGTCGCGGCCAAGAACATGGCCCGGCGGGCGGACAAGCTGCTCGCCGGCCTCGAACCGGTCCGCCGGGCCAACCGGGTCGCCAAGATCCGGCTCCCGGCCCCCGCTCCGTCCGGCCGGACCCCGCTGTCCGCGGTCGGCCTGAAGAAAGCGTACGGCGGTCTGCAGGTACTGAACGGTGTCGACCTGGCCGTCGACCGGGGCAGCCGAGTCGTCATCCTCGGGCTGAACGGCGCGGGCAAGACCACGCTGCTCCGGCTGCTCGCGGGCCGCGAACAGCCTGACGAGGGTCACGTCGTACCCGGTCACGGTCTGCGGCTCGGGTATTTCGCCCAGGAGCACGACACGCTGGACCTGGCCGGGACCGTGCGGCAGAACCTGGCGGCGGTCGCGCCCGGCCTGACCGACGGCGAGGTCCGGAACGTGCTCGGCTCGTTCCTGTTCAGCGGTGACGACGTGGACAAGCCGGCCGGCGTCCTGTCCGGTGGCGAGAAGACCCGGCTGGCGCTCGCGGGTCTGGTGCACTCCAGCGCGAACGTGCTGCTGCTGGACGAGCCGACCAACAACCTCGACCTGGCCTCGCGGGACGAGGTCCTGGGCGCGGTCGGCAGCTACCCGGGCGCGATCGTGATGGTCACCCACGACGAGGGGGCCATCGAGGCGCTCCGCCCGGACCGGGTGCTGATCCTCCCCGACGGCACCGAGGACCTCTGGTCGGACGACTACCTGGACCTGGTGTCCCTCGCGTGAGTCAACCCATGGGTTGAGACCCGGTTCCACCCGGGTCTCACCTCGGGGCTGACGTTCCGGACGGCCGATCCGAGGAGTGTTGTCACCAACAACAACTCCTCCGAAAGGACCCCGAAATGTCGACCGTGATCGGAATCCTGCTGGGCCTGCTGGTGCTGTTCCGGGTCGTCGGCCGCCAGGTGACCGGCTCGCTCGTCACCCGGCGGTCGCTGTTCCTGATGCCCGGGATCCTGCTGTGCTACGGGCTGCTGACGATCTGGTCCGCGATCCACACCGCGACCACCGGTCAGCTCGCCTTCCTCGCTCTCGACTGCGTCCTGCTGATCGGCTTCGGGATCGCCCGGGGCGCGAGCATCCGCCTGACCCAGACCGACGAGGGCCTGTTCCAGAAGGGCACCGCCGCGACCCTGGTGCTCTGGCTGGTGACCATCGCGCTGCGCGTCGGTACGTCGTTCGCGGCGGCCGCGCTGTGGCCGCACAACACCTTCAGCCAGGCCACGCTGGTGCTGACCGTCGGCGTCACGATCGCCGCTCAGAACGCGATGATCTACCGCCGCTCGCAGGCGCTGAACATCCCGTTCGCCGTCGAGCGGGCATGATGACTTCATGAGGTGGACGCTGGGAGACCAGTTCCGGGACGAGCCCGTGGCTGGTCTCCTGCTGCGTGCGGTCCCGAGTGTGCTGACGATCATCTCGGTCGCGCTCGCCGCCCGGAACCACGACCAGCACCGGTTCCCGTACGCCGTGATCCTCGTCCTCGGCCTGATCGTTGTGGTCAGCAACATCTCGACCCTCTGGCTCCGGTACGGCGAGCCGCTCGGGCGCGCCGGCTACGGCCTACTGGTGTTCGTGATCTCCGGTTCGCTGCTCTGGTACGCGCTGCCGGAGAGCGTGATGATCGTGGCCCCGTTCTGGGCCACCCGGTCCGCGGTCAGGTACTACAAACCCGACCGGCTCGCCTGGGCGATCGTCGGAGTTGGCATCCTTGGAGCGAGCCTGCCGCTGTACGCCACGAGCCGGTCGTGGACCGCCGCGTTCGGGTCGGTGTTCGGAGTGATCGCACTGACGTTCGCGTCGATCAACCGGCGGACCCGCGAGCAGCAGTTGGAGGACCTCGAGGTGTCGCTGGCGCGCAAGCAGGCCGCGATCGAGGAGCACGAGCGGGCCGCGGCCCTGGCCGAGCGGGCCCGCATCGCGCGCGACGTGCACGACGTACTCGCGCACTCCCTGGCCGGGCTTTCGCTGAGTCTGCAGGGGGCGCGGTTGATGCTGGTGCGGGACGGGGCGTCGCCCGAGGCGATCGAGCAGGTGACGCGGGCGCAGGGGCTGGCCGCCAACGGGTTGGCCGAGGCGCGGCGGGCGGTGGCGGCGTTGCGGGACGACGCGGTTCCCGACGTACGGGCGCTGGCGGATCTTGTGGCGGCGTACCGGCTGGAGACCCAGGCGGCGGGGGAGTTCGTGGTCGAGGGGGACGAGCGGGAGTTGTCGGGTGATGTGATGGGCACGCTGTACCGGACCCTGCAGGAGGCGCTGGCGAACACCCGGAAGCACGCGCCGGGCGCGGCGGTGCGAGTGGAGCTGGCGTACGGCGATCCGCTGCGGCTGACCGTGGAGGATCAGCAGGGGAAGCGGCCGGAACGGGCGGCGCCGGGTGGCTACGGTCTGCTCGGGATGCGGGAACGGGCCGACCTGGCCGGTGGATCATTGGAAGCCGGCCCGACGTCGACGGGCTGGCGGGTCGAGCTGAAGGTGCCGGCATGAGTGTGCGAGTGGTGGTCGCGGACGATCAGACCGTGGTGCGGGACGGGCTGGTGACGCTGCTCAAGTTGCTGCCCGGGATCGACGTGGTCGCGGCGGCGTCGGACGGGCGGGAAGCCGTTCAGCTGGTGGCCGAGCACGATCCCGACGTACTGCTGGTGGATCTGCGGATGCCGACGATGGACGGAGTGGAGGCGACGGGCCTGGTACGGACCGAGCATCCGCGGACGGAGGTCGTCGTACTCACGACGTACAGCGACGACGACTCGGTGTTGTCCGCGCTGCGAGCCGGGGCGCGCGGGTTCCTCACCAAGGACGCCGACGCCGAGTCGATCGGCCGCGCGCTCGAGGCGGCCGCCGCGGGTCAGTCGATCCTCGACGCCGACGTCCAACGCCGCCTGATCGAAGGCACCACCTCCACCTCACGGCCGGTCGACGCCTCCGACTCGGGTCTCACTCCGCGCGAACTGGAAGTACTCCGCCTGATCGCCGAGGGCCTGTCCAACACCGAGATCGCCCGCCAACTGGTCGTCAGCGAAGCCACCGTCAAGACCCACATCAACCACCTCTTCGCCAAAGCCAACCTCCGCGACCGAGCCCAAGCCGTCGCCTACGCCTACCGCCTCGGCCTCGCCTGACCTTCCTGCGCCTGGCCTTCCTGCACCTGATCGTTTTGCGACTGGGTTGCATGTGGGGAGGGGTGGGCGTTTACTGGCGGGTTGTGAGGCGGATGGGGATTACCGGGCGGGAGTGGGGCTCGGTGGGGGCGATGGCTGGGTTTGTGCTGTTGCTGCATCTGGTGGGGTGGGGAGTGCTGGCGCTGGTGGTGGCGCCGCGGCATTACCTGTTGGGGTCGGCCGGGGTGTTCGGGGTCGGGCTGGGCGTCACGGCGTACACGCTGGGGATGCGGCACGCGTTCGACGCTGACCACATCGCGGCGATCGACAACACCACGCGGAAGCTGATGGCCGACGGGCGGCGGCCGTTGTCGGTGGGGTTCTGGTTCTCGCTCGGGCACTCGACCGTGGTGTTCGTGCTGTGCTTCCTGCTCGGGCTCGGCGTCCGTACGCTGGCCGGCCAGGTCGCCGACGACTCGTCCCGCCTGCAACACATCACCGGCCTCGTCGGTACGGCGGTCTCCGGCGTCTTCCTGTACCTGATCGCGGCCCTCAACCTGGTGGTCCTGGTCGCGGTGCTCAAGGTCTTCCGCCGGATGCGCACCGGCGAGTACGACGAGGCGTCGCTCGAGCACCACCTCGATCAGCGTGGCTTCCTGAACCGCATCCTGGCCGGCGTCACGAAGGCGGTCAGCCGCCCGTGGCAGATGTACCCGATCGGCATCCTCTTCGGCCTCGGTTTCGACACCGCGACCGAGGTCAGCCTGCTCGTCCTGGCCGGTGGCGCCGCCGCGTTCAGCCTGCCCTGGTACGCCGTTCTGACGCTGCCGATCCTGTTCGCGGCCGGGATGAGTCTGCTCGACACGATCGACGGCTGCCTGATGAACTTCGCCTACGGCTGGGCGTTCGCGAAACCGGTCCGCAAGGTCTACTACAACATCACCATCACCGGCCTGTCGGTCGCCGTGGCGCTGGTGATCGGCAGCATCGAACTGATCTCGATCCTCACCGACAGGCTGCACATCGAGCACGGTCCGCTGGCCGCGATCGCCGCCGTCGACCTGAACTACGTCGGCTACGCGATCGTCGGGCTGTTCGTCGTCACCTGGCTGGTCGCGCAGGCGATCTGGAAGTACGGCCGGATCGAAGAGAAGTGGACCGTGAACCACCCCGTGCACTGAAGGTCACGGTTGCCCGGCGCGGTGTGATGGCTTACCGTGAACATATGAAGAGTTCTGCAGATGTGCAGCACGACTCCTGCAACGTCCGTCTGGTCGACCCGGAGCGGGTGGCGAGCGTCCATGCCAGGATGCCCGGCGAGGACGACATCGTCGACACCGCCGACGTGTTCAGCCTGCTCGGCGATCCGCGGCGGCTGAAGCTGCTGGTCGCCCTGCTCGACGGGGAGCTGTGCGTCTGCGATCTGGCCGCGATCACGGGGCTGAGCGAGTCCGCCACGTCGCATGCGCTGCGGCTGCTGCGGGCGCACCGCGTGGTCGGCGTACGGCGGGATGGGCGGAACGCGTTCTACCGGCTGGACGACGCGCACGTGCGGATGCTGCTGGATCTCGCGGTCGCGCACACCGAGCACACCGACGCGATCCACCCGGAGAGGGCCGACTCGTGAGCGCGGGACATGGGCACGGCCACGGGGTCTCCGCGGCCGCGGACAAGAAGCTGTTGAGCGGTGCGCTCGCTCTGATCGTCGGCTTCATGGCCGCCGAGGTCGTGGTGGGTCTCGCGGCCGGATCGCTGGCCCTGGTCACGGACGCCGCGCACATGCTGACCGACGCGATCGCCATCGGGCTGGCGTTGCTGGCGATCCGGCTCGCGGCGAAACCACCGGCCGGCGGGTTCACCTACGGCTTCAAGCGGGTCGAGATCCTCTCCGCGCAGGCCAACGGCATCACGCTGCTCCTGCTTGCGGTGTACTTCGTCTACGAGGCCGTCAGCCGGATGATCCACCCGCCGGAGGTGAAGGGTGGGCTCGTCCTGGTCACCGGCCTGGTCGGCATCGTGGTGAACCTGCTCGCCACCTGGCTGATCAGCAAGGCGAACCGTTCCAGCCTGAACGTCGAGGGCGCGTTCCAGCACATCCTGAACGACCTGTTCGCGTTCATCGCGACCGCGATCGCCGGTCTCGTCGTCCTGCTCACCGGCTTCGCCCGCGCCGACGCGATCGCCGCGCTGGTGGTCGCCGCGCTGATGCTCAAGGCCGGGATCTCACTCGTCCGCGACTCCGGCCGGATCTTCCTCGAGGCCGCCCCGAGCGCGATCGACCCGCAGGCGCTCGGCGCCGAGCTGTGCGCGATCGACGGGGTGGTCGAGGTGCACGACCTGCACGTCTGGGAGATCACCTCCGGCGAGCCGGCGGCCTCCGCGCACATCCTGGTTGCCCAGGGCCTCGACTGTCATCAGATCCGGGTCCGGATCGAGCAGTTGCTTGCCGACCGCCACCACCTGACGCATTCCACGCTCCAGGTCGACCACGCGACCGGCGACGAGCCGTCGGCCCACTGCAGCGACTCGCACGGGACGGTCCACCGGTCGGTCACAACCGCTGGGCAAGCACCTGACCCGGCCAGTCCGGCTCATTGACCCGCGGTACGGCGAACGCGACGTCCCGCGTGAACCCCTGCCGCTCGTAGTACCGGACGAGCGCACCGTCGCCGCCCGCGAAACAGTCGACGCGGAGCAGGTGTACGCCGTCCGCGCGGGCCAGCTCGCGGGCGTGGTCGAGCAGTACGCCGCCGATGTTCTGCCCGGCCGAGGCGCGGTCCGTGACGAGCAACCGGACGTACAGCTCGGGCTCGGTTGCCGGCGGCACGTACTCCATCGCGGCCCCGACCGCGAGCGCGCCGACGACGTGATCATTCGTTTGAGCGACCCACAATCCGCCGTCGTCGGCGAACCCGGTGATCTGCTGGACCCGCCGCGGGCTCGTCGAATGGGGCGCCGTACCCCATTGCTCCGTCCGGCCGCGGGCAACCAGCCATTTCGTTGCCCCGTCGAGAAGGGCCAGCACCGCCGGTACGTCGTCCCGCCCGGCCCGGCGGATCATCATCTGCACGATCCCAGAATAAATTGACCGAAGATGTCGAAAGGCCGTCGGCAGCCTCTACCTAGGCGTGTAGAGAGGAGCTCACGATGAGCAAGAAGACCGGAAAGCTGGACCAGACGTTCACCGCGCCGCTGCTGAAGAGCGACGCCAAGGGCGGCTGGACCTACCTGCAGATGCCGGGTTCGGCGGAGTACTTCGGGACGCGCGGGCTGGTGAAGGTCCGCGGCACGATGGACGGGCACCCGTTCGAGAGCTCGTTCATGGCGCTCGGTGACGGCACCCACAAACTGCCCGTGAAGGGCGAGCTGCGCGGCCTGCTCGGCAAACAGCCGGGGGAGGACGTCACCGTGCATCTGGAGGAACGTCTCGGCTGACAGTGACTTCCATTTGATCTGAGATCACCGTCACAGTCGGTCATGTTCTGAGTAAGGACTCTGTGAAGAATCGATCCTGACGGGCTGCCGGGGTGGGGATCCTCGCGGGCCGGACCGTACCTTCGATTCTTGGGTGGTCCGTCGAAGTCAGGAGTGAACGAAGTGCTACGGGGCTCACGGGGCGTGCCGTCGGCATGCCCACCACCAGCGGATCCGGTCGCACTGTGATCACGCTGAACAAGATTCTCGGTGTCGCCGGGCTGGTGCTCCTGTTCGGTGGGGCGCTGCTCGGTTTCCGGTCGGTCTCGGCGAGCGGGACGGACTGCGGGTCGGCGTTCCAGCCGGCCGGCGGCATCACGCCGATGTCCTGCGACAACGCGCTGAACGGCGCCAGCACCCTGGTCACGGTCGTGATCAGTGCCGGCGTCCTGTGCCTGATCGCGGCCGTCGCGGTCAAGGTGGTCCGCGACCGCAGCACCGCGAAGGTCGCCGCCTGACCCGGGACGCCTGAATCCGGGTGCACTGACTTCGGTGGGCTGAATTCCTTTGCGGAGCCTGACCCGGTGCGACAAGGTGCCGGAGTGACGATCGAACCGTTTCGGCTGGACGTGCCCGACAGCGAGCTGGACGACCTGCGCCGGCGCTTGGAGCTAGTGCGCTGGCCTGACGAGATGCCGGGCGCCGGGTGGTCCCGCGGCGTACCGCTGGGCTATCTCCAGGAGCTGGTCGAGTACTGGCGGGACTCCTACGACTGGCGCGCCGCCGAGGCGCGGTTGAACGAGTGGCCGCAGTACACGACCACGATCGACGGTGCGCGGATCCATTTCGCGCACATCCCGTCGCCGGACCCAGAGGCGATCCCTCTTGTCCTCACCCATGGCTGGCCGGGCTCGATCGTCGAGTTCACCGAGGTCGCCGGGATGCTCAGCGACTTCCACCTCGTCCTCCCGACGATTCCCGGCTTCACGCTGTCCGGCCCGACCCCCGAACCCGGCTGGGAGTTCAAGCGGGTGGCGCGCGCGTGGACCGAGCTGACCACCCGGCTCGGCTACCAGCGGTACGGCGTACAGGGCGGCGACTGGGGTGCGGCGATCTCCCGGGAGGTCGGGCGGATCGATCCCGGGCGCGTGATCGGCGTACACCTCAACCTGATCCCGGGTGCGGGCGCGAGCTCCGAGCCGACGCCGGAGGAACTCGCGCCGCTCGACCTGGCCGAGCGGGAGCGGACCTGGGCGTCGTGGCGCCGGCAGCAGGAGTTCGCGACCGAGCAGCAGGGGTACGCCGATCTGCAGTCGACGCGCCCGCAGACTCTCGCCTACGCGCTGACCGACTCGCCGGTCGGGCAGCTGGCGTGGATCGCGGAGAAGTTCGCGACCTGGACCGATCCGGCGCGCCCGGTCGATCGCGACGCACTGCTCACCAACGTCATGCTCTACTGGCTCACCCGGACCGCGGGATCGGCCGGCGCGATCTACTACGAACGCGCGCACGCGCCGTACTGGGGGCAACCGGCCGAACCGTCGCGGACGCCGACCGCGCTGCTCGACCTGGCGCACGAGAACTTCATCCCGCTGCGGCACAAGGTTGCCGACAGCGACAACATCGTCCGCTGGACCAGCCATCCCCACGGCGGCCACTTCGCCGCGCTCGAACAGCCTGAGGCCTTGGCCGCGGACATCCGGGCGTTCTTCAGGGCTTGAGTACGACCTTCCCCGTGGTCCGGCGGGCGAGGAGGTCCTCGTGTGAGCGGCGTGCCTGCTCGAGCGGGTACTCCGCGCCGACCAGTGGGTGGAGTTTGCCGGCGGCCGTCAGAGCGAGGAGTTCGGTGAGCGGTTCGACGTACCCGCCTGGGAGTTCCATCGCCGGGACCAGCCAGAAGCCGGCGACCGAAAGGTTGCGCTGGGCAAGCGCGCTCGGGTCGACCGCGGGCCGGCCCTCACGACCGGCGTTGCCGTAGTTGACCAGGCGGCCGAAGCCGGCGAGACAGTCGAGCCCGGCCAGCATCGTCGGGCCGCCGGTCGAGTCCAGTACGACGTCCACCCCGCCCGCGGCCACTGCCCGGATCCGGTCCGCGTAGCCGTTCGGATTGTTGTCCACGGCAACGTCGGCGCCGAGCTGCAGCGCCAGCTCGCGCTTGGCGGGCGTGGAGGCGGTCGCGATCACCTGACCGGCGCCGAAGTGCTTGGCGAGCTGGACCGCCAGCGAGCCGACGCCGCCGGCGGCCGCGTTCACCAGTACGGACTCTCCGGCCCCGAGGCGCGCGCTGTTCCGCAGTACGTGCCAGGCCGTCAGTCCTTGGATCAGCACCGCGAGTGCCTGCCCGTCGCTCACCCCGTCCGGTACGTCGACCACGCGGTGCGCGGGCGCAAGCGCGAACTCGGCGTACCCACCTCCGGTCTCGAAGATGGGGGAGAGGATCCGGCGGCCGGTGTCCGTGCGACCGACGATCTCGACGCCGGGGACGAACGGCAGCGTCACGCCGCCGCGGTAGGAGCCGTCGGTGCGATGGGTGTCGGCGAAGTTCACCCCGGCCGCGCTCACCGCGACGAGCAGCTGGCCGGGGCCGGCGACCGGCGGGTCGAGTTCGGTCGGGACGAGGACTTCGGGGCCACCGAACTCGGTGACCTGGATGGCGCGCATCTCGGTGTCGGTCCTCCTCGTCGGGCGAACTATCGTTGCCCCATGAGTTTTACCGGGTTTCCGGCTGCGGCGCTGGACTTCTACGACGATCTCGAAATGGACAACACCAAGAGCTTCTGGACCGCGCACAAGCAGGTCTACGAGGAGTCGGTGCGGGCGCCCATGGCGGAGCTGCTGACGGAGCTCGAGGAGGAGTTCGGTCCCGCGAAGCTCTTCCGCCCGTACCGTGATGTCCGGTTCGCGAAGGACAAGACGCCGTACAAGACCCACCAGGGTGCGTACATCGCGGTCGCGCCGGCGACCGGTTGGTACGTGCAAGTATCCGCGCCCGGTGTCCGGGTCGGGGCCGGCTTCTACGAGGCGAGCTCCGAGCGCCTCGGCCGGGTCCGTGCGGCGATCGACGAGGACCGACGCGGCCGGCAGCTGGAGAAGATCCTGGCCACCCTCGGCAAGGCCGGCTGGGAGATCGGCGGCGAGAAGCTCAAGACCAGCCCACGCGGGTACGACGCGGACCACCCGCGCATCGATCTGCTCCGCCACAAGTCCCTGAGCGTCGGCAAGAGCTACGGCTTCGAGCCCGTCATCCACACCGCCGACCTGGTCACCCAGATCCGCACCGACTGGCGAGCCACCAAACCCCTCATCACCTGGCTCACCGACAACAGCTGACCAGCTCGGGTCAGGCCTCGAAGTCCTTGCGGATGTTGGTGAGGATGTCGCGGGTCTTGTTCGGGGGTGGGGCCGCGACGCAGAGGGCTTCCATGGTGGCTGTGTACTGGTCGAGGTCCTCGAGCTTGTCGAGGTAGAGCGCGCTGCTCAGGTGCTCGATGTAGACCATGTCCGGCAGGTCCTGCTCCGGGAACCGCAGGATGCTGTAGGCGCCACCGGTGGCCGCGTGGCCGCCGACGTGGAACGGCATCACCTGGAGCGTGACGTTCGGCAGCTGTGACGCATCGATCAGGTAGTCCAGCTGCTCGATCATCGTCTTCACGCCACCGATCGGGCGCCGCAGCACCGCCTCGTCGACGACGGCCCAGATGCGCACCGGGTCCGGACGGGTCAGCACAACCTGCCGGTTGGTGCGCAGCGCGACGCGGCGCTCGACCTCCTCGGCCGCGATCATCCCGCGGCCCAGCTGGATCACCGCGCGGATGTAGTCCGAGGTCTGCAGCAGCCCGGGGACGAACTGCAGCTCGTAGACACGGATCAGCTGCGCGGCGGCCTCGAGGTCCAGATAAGAATGGAACCAGCTCGGCAGCACGTCGCCGTAGCGGTGCCACCAGCCCGGGTTGTTCGCCTCGCGGGTGAGCGCGAGCAGGCGCTCCCGCTCTTCCGCGTCGTCGACGCCGTACAGCGTGAGCAGGTCGCGGACGTCGCGTTCCTTGAGGCCGACCCGGCCCAGCTCCATCCGGCTGACCTTGGACTCCGACGACCGGATCTCCCACCCCGCGTCGGATCGGCTGATCCCTGCTGCCACCCGCATCCGGCGAAGGTGCCCGCCGAGGATGATGCGCAGCGCGGTCGGTCCGCTTTGCGCGCCCGACTCGGTCACACCCACCTCCCAGCGGCCCCAGCAATGTTCATCAGCGGCAATTTCAACCGCAAGTGCACATCATCGCACGGCAGGGAGCTGAACTGCCGAAGTTCTTACAAAGGAGCGTCGATTCCGTACCAGCGATCACGGAGCGTAAGAGTAGCCGATGCCGTGTCAGGCTGCTTTGTCAGTACAAAGTAGCCGGTCAACATGCCGTCGAACACCGTTCGTCCAGGTTCGGACACCCCCGATCCAGGCTCAAACGGCGCCGAAGTGGTCTCGAATTGGAAAACGTGCGGATGCACGTGCATCGGGCGCTTGCATTCGCCGCGTGCCGACGCCATGATTGATTCATGCACAGAAGGTGAGCTGGATCTCGCGAAAAGTGACATCGCGTGAACCGGCAGGCCGGTCCTACAGACCGCCGGCGGCCCCCCGTCGGCATGACTGGTTGGGGAACCCGAGTCGATGAACGACAACGACAGTGGAGTTGTGGAGCAGGCCGCCACGATGTCCGGCGGCCGCGCTCCCGAGGAGCTGACGGAGCGGGAGATCCAGGATCTGGTCGCGCGTTGCCCCGAGCAACAGCGCTGGGCCTTCGAGGGCTGGTTGCGCGGTGTCCGTCATCTCGACGGCGACCCGATCGTGAGTCTGGCCCCATGACCACCGACAAAGCAGTAGGAGGACGGAAGATGGTGCGGATCTGGCTGGGTGACCACCTGATCGCCGAGTACGTCGCCGAGCCGGACCGCGCGTCGCGGTACCAGCGGGTGATGACCCCGAAGTTCACCGGATTGCGAATCACCGTTGACAATGCGGCCACCGGGAAGGCGTCCGAGCTGCCGAGCGAACAGCTCTGGCCACTCACCGTCCAGTAGCCCTGTCAGCATCTCCTGACCTGCCCCTCAGGCACGCCGGGACCGACTCTCGCCGGAGAGTTGGTCCCGGCGTTTCCATGTCTCCGCCCGGCCGCCGCTGACCTTCCGGCCGGCGTCCCGGCGTACCCGCCGTCAGGCCCGTCCCAGGGCATACAGAAGGGCCCCTTCGTCACTCGCCTGGCGAAGGGGCCCTTGCTCTGTGTTGCGTCTCTATTACTCAGTACTGCTCTTGTACCGCGGTTGTGGTGCTCAGGCGAGGTAGTCGAACTCGCCGTCGTGAACGCCGCCGAGGAACGCCTCGATCTCGGCCTTCGTGAACACCAGGGCCGGGCCGTCGGTGAAGCGCGAGTTGCGCACCGCCACACCACCGTCCGACAGCTTCGCGACCTCGACACAGTTTCCGTTGGGGCCGCTTCGCTGGCTCTTCTTCCAGATCAGCGCACTGTTCGAGTCGCCGGGCATGCCGTTGTAGATCGCAGTCATCAGCTGCACCTTCCATACGTCCTTGGCATATGCACGTGCATTTGGCCTTGCATTTGCATCGTACACGGTTTGGGGGCGCGTGTCCGCACCCTTACTTCCTGTGATGGTGTCGCGCACGAACCACCGCTCAAACGGCCGCTTGACGGGCGCGTCCGGTCGCGAGCGGTGACGGTTTGGACCGATCTTCCGAACTCATGCATGAGATCCGGACTCGTGGGTACGACTTCTCTTGGAGGCATGACCGTGGTTCAGCTAAGTGCCACGCCGTGACAACAGTCGCGAGGTCATACCAATGGTTACGAGCACGATGGAACGGGCTTCGGCCCACAGCGGCGCCCCGACAGACCGGGCCGCCCGCGAAGCAGCCACCCGGGAGCTGATGGAACGCCGGGCTGCCAGCACCGCCGAAGGCGAGCGGCAGGAACTTCTAGAGCAGGTCGTCGAACTCAACCTGGAGATGGCCCAGGGCATCGCGCGCCGCTTCCGCGGACGTGGAGCCGAGGCCGATGATCTGGAACAGGTCGCGTACCTGGGGCTGGTGAAGGCAGCCCACCACTACAAACTGGAGGCGGAGACCCCGTTCATCGGGTTCGCCATTCCGACCATCCGGGGCGAGGTCAAGCGGTACTTCCGGGACTGCGCCTGGACGGTCCGGATCCCGCGCCGGCTACAGGAGATGCAAGGCACGATCGCGAGCAAGCTGCCGGTGCTGGAGCAGGAGCTGAACCGCGAGCCGACGCCGGCCGAACTGGCCGCGCACCTCGAGGTCGAGGTGACCGAGATCGAGCAGGCGCTGGCAGCCAAGGGCTGTTTCAACGTGCTGTCGCTGGACCGCCCGGCCGAGGCGGATGCCGAGCTCACCCTGGCGGATGTCGTTGCCGATGACGACGACGCCACGATCGACCAGCTGGAGACCGTCGAGATGCTGGAACCGGTCCTCGCCGGTCTCGGTGCACGCGATCGCCGGATCCTGCAGCTGCGTTTCGTCGAGGGCTGGACCCAGTCGGAGATCGGCAAGGACATCGGCGTCAGCCAGATGCAGGTCTCCCGGGTCCTTCGCCGGATCCTCGACGACCTGCGGGAGAAACTGACTCCGATGCAGGCGGCCGCCTAGGCCGTACGCCGGGTAGGGGGCCAACCGAGAGGTGAGAACACAAACAAGACACACACGCAAAAAGAAGCACACCCCGACCGGCCCCCGCCGCGGCCTCGCCCCTCCGCGGGGCGCCCCCCCCCCGGGCGTACCACCGCTTCGACTCGAACCCCGCTTCGACTCCATTACTGCCGGCACGGACTCCGCGACTCGCTGACCGGTGAATCTCACTCAGGGTGCTGGTGTCCATGCACAATGGGGAAGAAGAGGGGATGAGTCGTTGCTTGTGGCGCTGCGGATGTTCCGGACCGTGCCCGCGGACACGGTCGCGATCCTGCGCGCGTACCCACCGATGGTGGTGTGCTTCGCCGCGGCGCTGACCGGGACCGCGTTGGTCTTCGACGTCTTCTACCTCGTGGCCAGCCCCGGGCTGACACTGGCGCTTGTTTATACAGTGCCGGTGCTGGCGGGTCTGATCGCCGGACTGGTCGCGGCTGCCGACGATGTCGGGCTGCAGCGCGGCGTGCTGATCCGCACGGTCGGCCTGGCCATTGCTCTCGGCATCACCAACTCGATCGTGGTGGCGATGATCGCCGCGATGGTCCGCACCACCCCGTCGAACTGGTCGTCGGGTGGCCAGTCGGTGCTGTTCGCCGGGTGCACGGTGTTCGCGGTCGCCCTCGCGATCGTTGCGTGCAGCAAACTGATCGATGCGCTCGGCATCGAGATGCGCACCAAGCTGCCGCACCGTCGGCAGCACGCTCGCCCGCCGATCGCCGCTCCGGCGGTCGCCGCGCCGCGGCCGCGGGTCAGCAAGGAGTCGGCTGCCCGCGCGGCCGCCCCGCCGCCACCTCCTCCTCCGGTCGTCGTCCCGGACGACGAGGAGACCATCCCTGTCTTCGTCCCGCCGCCCCCGAAGGTGGTTGATCCCGACGAGGCGCGGCCGGTGACCGCGTCGGGCTCTGTCGGTTCTCATACGCCGCGCGGGCGCCGGACGAGTGCCCGCCGTACCAACAAGCCTGGACGTCGTCCCGGTACCTGACGATCCGGGTTCTTCGCCTCCGCGGGCGGCTGCGAGACTGAGCTGGACCACGGGAGGCGGATGTGTGGGATGTGGTGATTGCCGGGGCCGGACCAGCGGGGGCTGCGACGGCGCTGGGGGTGTTGGCGGCGGATCCGAGTCTTTCGGTTCTGCTGCTCGACCGGCACGAGTTCCCGCGGGACAAGGCCTGCGGTGACGGGATCGCGCCGCACGTGCTGGACCTGCTCGCCGGTGTCGGCGTAAGCGGAATCCTCGACGACTGGACCCCGGTACGCCGCTTCGTGCTCAACCGCGGTCAGGCCGGCGTCGACCGGGAGATGGCACGACCGACCTGGGTAGTGCCGCGCACCGTGTTCGACCAGCGACTCGTCGATGCCGCTCAGGCGGCCGGTGCGCAGTTCGTCCGTCGCCGCGTCCGCGGGATCGAGTTGCAGAGTGGCTCGGTCACGGTCGACGGTGACCTGCACGGCCGCTTCCTGGTCGGCGCGGACGGCGCCCACTCCGTCGTACGGCGGGAGCTCGGGATCAAACCCGGTCCGGTCGCGCTCGCGATCCGTGGGTACGCCCAGACCCCGGCGGCGCGCGCGGCGAGCCAGGTGATCGCGTACGGTCCCGGCCGGCAACCGTCGTACGCGTGGTCCTTCGACCGCGGCGACGGCTGGTCCAACGTCGGGTACGGCGAACTGCTGACGAGCACCCGGCCACGCCCGACTCGCGCCGACCTGCTCGCCAACCTCGAAGCGCTGCTCCCGGGCTCGACCGAAGGCGGCGAGTCCTGGTGGGGCCACCACCTCCCGCTCGCCGGCTGGGGCTGGCGCCCCGCGCGCGGCTCCGTGTTGCTCGCCGGTGACGCGGCCGGACTGATCAACCCGATGACCGGCGAGGGCATCTATTACGCGGTCGCCACGGGTCTGCTCGCGGGCCGGTCGATCGCGGACGCCCTCCGAGCAGGCAGCTCCGACGCGGGTACGCCGTACCGTCGCCGGACCTCGCGGCTGCTCGCCAGGCACCTGCGTCACACCGCGCTGGTCGCGCAGCTGAGTCGCTCCGACCGGATCCTCGACGCGGGGATCCGCGCGGCCGCCGCCGATCAACGCATCTTCGACGACCTCGTCGAGCTAGGCCTCGCCGACGGCGCCCTGACTCGCCGCCTGCTCCGCAAGCTCCTGCCCTGAGCTCTTGATCGCGCCCGAGCTCTTGATCGCGTAGGCAAGCGCATCCTCGACCCGCTCGAGCGGCCAGCTCAACGCGGCGGCGACCTCGTCCGCGGCGAGCTGCCGCTCGGCCTGCCAGACAACAGCGAGGACCGAAAGGCAGTCCTGGAAGCCGGCGCCACCTGACATGTCCTCGCTGAGTCGCAGGAAGAACTCCGCCATCTGGGTCAGCCGCTCGCCCGCCGGCGTGTCCCGACCGACCAGCTCGACGCCCTCGGCGGCGGTGTCGGCCCAGTTGTGGTTCGTCCGCGCGCTCACCTCCCACGCCTTCAGCCAGACGTCCTCGGCGATCACGTAATGCTGCAGGCGGCGCACCGGATCGGGCTCGCGGTACACCATCCCGACCCGTTCGAGATAGCCGATCGCCTTCGAGATCGACGCGGGGCTGACCCGGAGTTCCCGGACGAGGTCGGCCGCGGTGAGGGTCCGTGAGTCGGACGTATAGAGCAGTGCGAGTACGCGGGACGCCATCCTGGGGAGCCCACCGTCGACCATCATCGTCGCGAACCGCTCGACGTACTCCTGCCGTGGATCGGTCGTACGCCGGCCCGTCCGTGGCGAGACCGGTCTGCGGCGCCGGGCGCGGGAGGCGGTCGCGTAGTGGGCGTGGTCGGCCCGATAGCCGCCCGCGCCGCCGTTGCGGGCGATCTCCCGGCTGATCGTGGAGGTCGGGCGTTGCAGCTGCCGTGCGATCTCGGCGTACCCGAGTCCGTCGGCCAGGCCGGCCGCGATGTCGAGCCGGTCCTGGTGACTCAGTCTGCCTCCGGGCATCGGTCGCCTCCGCGCGTTTACAGTCATAGTCATTGCAACGAATTGCATTCTGTCGCAGTCTCATTGCACAGATTGTCATGTTTTACAGGGTTTCGCGATGCGTCAGCGCGACGGCGTGATTGCTGGTTGAGTGAACGCAACATAGCTTCGACGCATGGTTCTGACAGTGGACGGTCTGCGGATGCGGTACGGCGAGACCGAGGTCCTGCACGATGTCTCGTTCGCCGCGCGACCGGGTGAGGTGCTTGCGCTGCTCGGTCCGAACGGTGCCGGGAAGAGCACCACGATCGAGATCCTCGAAGGCTTCCGGTTGCGGTCGGCGGGCCGGGTGGAGGTGCTCGGGGTCGATCCGGCCGCGGGCGACGAGCGTTGGCGGTCCCGGATCGGGATCGTGCTGCAGTCCTGGCGCGACCACGGCAATTGGCGGGTGCGGGAACTCTTGCATCATCTCGGCAGCTACTACGCGCCGTACTCGACAACGGAGGCGCCGCGTCCCTGGCCGACCGGCGAGCTGCTCGAGGCCGTCGGTCTGACCGCGGCCGGCGGGCAGAAGGTGAAGACCCTCTCCGGTGGGCAGCGCCGCCGGCTCGACGTCGCGATCGGGATCGTTGGTCGCCCCGACGTTCTGTTCCTGGACGAGCCGACCGCCGGGTTCGACCCCGAGGCGCGGTCCGAGTTCCACGAGCTGGTCCGCCGGCTCGCGGCCGAGCACGGTACGACGATCCTGCTCACCACCCACGACCTGGACGAGGCGAGCAAACTCGCGCACCGCATCCTCGTCCTCACCGCGGGCCGGATCATCGCCGCGGGAACGACGGCCGAGCTCACCGCGCTGATCGCAGGCGAGGACGAGGTCCGCTGGTCCGTCGACGGTCAGCCGTACCGCAAGTCGACCACCGAGTCGACCACATTCGTCCGCGACCTCTTCGCGACGTACGGCGACGCGCTCGGCGATCTCGAGGTACGCCGAGCCTCGCTCGAAGACACCTATCTCAGCCTGGTCCGGGAGCAACGATGACGATCCGAGTGGGCTGGCAGCGTGGACTGATCGAACTGCGCCAGTCGTTCACCAACGGTCCTGAACTGTTCAGCCACTTCCTCTGGCCGGTGCTGATGCTGGTCGCACTGTTCTTCCTCCGGCACCACGACTTCGGCTCCACCGGTCTGCTCCTCGGTGCCCTCGCGCTGCCGAGCATCCTGGGGATGAACGCCGCGATAGGCATGGTCAGCATGAGCCAGCAACTCACCGCCGACCGCGAGGACGGCACGTTGCTGCGCGCCAAGGCCATCCCGAACGGCATGACCGGGTACGTCGTCGGCAAGGTCGTCTCGGTCGCCGGCGGGCTGCTCGTCGATCTCACGATCCTGCTGATCCCCGGCCTGTTCCTGGTCGACGGGATCGCGCTCGGCTCCGCGCACTGGTTCACCCTGATCTGGGTACTGGTGCTCGGACTGATCGCGACGCTGCCGATCGGCGCGATCCTCGGCTCGGTCTTCACTACGGCCCGCTCACAGGGCCTCATCCAGTTGCCGATGCTCGGCCTGATCGCGATCTCCGGCATCTTCTATCCGCTGACCGCCCTGCCCGGATGGGTCGCCTGGATCGGTCAGCTCACCCCGGTCTACTGGATGGGCCTCGGCATGCGGTCCGCGCTGCTGCCGCCCGAAGCGGTCGTCGTGGAGGTCGGCGAGTCCTGGCGGCATCTTGAGACGGCCGCGGTCCTCGGACTCTGGGCCGTTGCGGGACTGTTGCTCGCTCCCGTCGTACTGCGGCGGATGGCGCGTCGGGAGTCGGGGTCGAAGGTCGCCGAGCGTCGTGAGCGCGCGCTGCGCCGCGTCGCATGATGGAGACATGGCTGACCAGATGCAGGCGTGGGCAGTGGAGCGTCCAGGACCCATCGACAGCGGTCCACTCCGGCAGGTACGTCGTCCCGTTCCGGAACCCGCTCCGGGCGAGGTGCTCGTGCAGGTCGAGGCCTGCGGGATCTGCCGCACCGATCTGCACCTGGCCGAGGGTGACCTGCCACCGAAGCGACCCGGCGTCGTCCCCGGTCATCAAGCCGTCGGATCGGTGGTCGACCGCGGTCCGTCGGCCGACCGGTTCGCTGTCGGAGATCGTGTCGGCATCGCCTGGCTGCGGGGGACGTGTGGCGTGTGCGAGTTCTGCCGCAAAGGATCCGAGAACCTCTGCCCGCGGTCGACGTACACCGGCTGGGACGCCGACGGCGGCTTCGCGGAGTACGCCGTGGTGCCGCAGGACTACGCCTACGCGTTGCCGACGGACCGTGCCGCGGTGGAGTTCGCGCCGTTCCTGTGTGCCGGGATCATCGGCTACCGCTCGCTGCTCCGCGCGAACCTGCCACCGGGTGGTCGGCTCGGTATCTACGGGTTCGGTTCCAGTGCGCATCTCACCGCGCAGATCGCGATCGCCCAGGGCGCCGAGCTGTTCGTGATGACCCGCGGCGCGGGGAACCGGGAGTTGGCCGGCGAGTTGGGTGCCGCGTTCGTGGGGGAGACGGCCGATTCGCCGCCGGTGCCGCTGGACTCGGCGATCGTCTTCGCGCCGGCCGGTGACGTGGTCCCGTACGCGCTCGCATCCCTCAAGCCCGGTGGAACTGTGGCGGTCGCGGGAATCTACCTGTCCGACGTACCGGTGCTGAACTACGAGCGGCATCTGTTCCATGAGCGGGACCTGCGCAGCGTCACCTCCAACACCCGTCGCGACGGCGAGGAGCTCTTCCGCCTGGTCGCTCGGCTGCCGGTCGCCGCGCACACCACGGTGGTCCCGTTCGAGGCCGTCGACCGGGCGCTCGCCGACGTCGCGCACGGCCGCGCGAGCGGTTCACTGGTCGCCACGTTCGAGCACGTTCGATCCCTGGCAATAACTGAACCGGCCAGGCCCGGAGTGCGTTAGAACTGGGTGAAGATTCCACTGTCGGGCCGTGCGGAACTTCAGAGCGGCCTGCTAGCTGCGTTAGATTTGATCAAATCTTACCGAGCTACCAGGGAGTGTGACCGTGCGTATGCAGGATCGGGTCAGTCGACTACGGTCGGTCCTGGCTGACGTGCGTGCGACGGCGCGAGAGGACGGCCGGTGCTGAACAAGGTCCTCGGCGCCGTGGGCTTGGTCCTGCTGATCGTCGGGGTGGTGCTCGCCGTGCGCCCGGTGCACGCGGGTGGCGACTCCTGCGGCTCGGTCTTCCAGCCCGAGAAGGGCATCACGCCGATGCAGTGCGACGCCCGGCTGAGCAGCCGCGGCAACCTGGTCACCGGCTTCGGCGCGGGCGGTGTCGCGCTGATCGTCACCGCCGTCGCGATCGCCGCGATCCGCGACCGCCGTACCCACGTCGCCTCCTGACCCGCCGTAGGCTCGGACCGGCTTGACCTTGACACGGTGTCAAGCCGGAAGGTGGCTGCATGTTCACCATCGGAGACTTCGCCGCGTTCGGTCAGGTGTCGGCGCGGATGCTGCGGCACTACGACGCGCTCGGGCTGCTCCGGCCGGCCGTCGTCGACGAGCTGACCGGGTACAGGTTCTACTCGGCCGACCAGTTCAGCCGCCTGAACCGCATCGTCGCGCTCAAGGACCTCGGCTTCAGCCTGCAACAGGTCGGTGAGATCGTCGACGCCAAGCTGTCCGCGGAGGAACTGCGCGGCATGCTGCGGCTCCGGCAGGCCCAGCTCGAGGACGACCTGGCCCGTAGTACGGCCCGGCTGACGAGCGTCGAGGCGAGGCTCCGGCTCATCGAGAGGGAAGGTCACATGCCCACCGACGACGTCGTCCTGAAAAACATCGCCGCCACAAGAGTCGCGGAGCTGTCCGCGATCTCGCCGAGTTACGACGGCGAGGACATCGGTCCCGTACTGCAGCCCTTGTTCGGTCAACTCTTCGAGCGCCTCGGCGCCGCCGGGGTCACCCCCAGCGGCTCACCGGTTGCGTACTACGAGGACGCCGCGAACGACACGATCCGCGTCCACGCCGCCGTACCCGTCGATGCCGGGGAGGCGACCGATCTGGAGTTCCTGGAACTTCCCGCGCTCACCCAGGCCGCGACCATCGTGCACAAGGGCGACATGATGGAAGCCGACCGCAGTATGCAGACGCTGGCCCGCTGGATCGAGGACAACGGCTATCGCAGCCAGGGCTACGCGCGGGAGGTGACACTCCAGTTCGACATGGACAACCCGGCGAACTGGGTGCACGAGTTCCAGATCCCGGTCAGTAAGCGGAACTGACCGTCGCGAACGAGTGCGGCGGCAAAGTCACCCGGAAACCGCGGGGCTCCGGTTCCACTCCGAGGGGGACCGGAGCCACCGCGGCCGGATCGGCGACCGTGTTGAACGCCTGCGGTTTCGATGCCGTCAGCAACCGTCCGGCCGGGTCCCGGACCTCGCCGCCGCGCAGGTCCAGGACGACGTCCAGCGCCGCCACCGGATCGAGGTTGCTGACCGACACCAGCACCCGACCGTCCTTCACCGACGCGGACGCCGACACCAGCTCCGTCGGCTTCCCGTCCAGCTCGTACGGCGCCGGTCCCTCGACCACGTGCGTCGGTACGGCGACCGCGTCGTGATGCCCCTTGTTCATCTCGAACACGTGGTACGTCGGGGTTTTCACCAGCCCGCCGTCATCGTCGGTGAGCAGCATCGCCTGCAGGACGTTCACCGTCTGCGCGATGTTCGCCATCACCAGCCGGTCCGCGTGCCGGTGGAAGATGTCGAAGTGCAGGCTAGCGACCAGCGCGTCCCGCATCGCGTTCTGCTGGAACAGGAACCCCGGATTCGTCCCCGGCTCGACGTCCCACCAGGTGCCCCACTCGTCCAGCACCAGACCGATCTTCCGGTCCGGGTCGTAGGCGTCCATCAGCGACGAGTGCGCGCGGATCACCCGGTCGACGCCCTGCGCCTTGCCGATCGTCCGGTAGTAGGACTCGAGATCGAACTCGGTCGCGCTGCCCTTGGTCTCCCACGTCCCGGCGACCGTGTAGTAGTGGAACGAGATCGCCTGGAAGATGTTCTTCGGACCGCGTTCGCAGCCCAGGCAGCTGACCGCCTTCAGCAGCGCCTCGGTCCAGTTGAGGTCGTCGTCGGCCGCGCCGGCAGCGATCCGGTACAACTTGTTGTCGCCGTGATCCCGCAGGTACGTCGCGTACTGCCGCGCCTGGTCGGCGTACGCGTCGGCGCGCATGTTCCCGCCGCAGCCCCAGGTCTCGTTGCCGATGCCCCAGAACGGGACCCGCCACGGCTCGTCGCGCCCGTTCGCCTTCCGCTGCCGCACCATCGGGCTGTCGCCGTCGCGGGTCAGGTACTCGACCCATTCGCTCATCTCGCGGACGGTCCCGCTGCCGACGTTCCCGTTCACGTACGGCTCGGCGCCGAGCAGCTCGCACAGAGCCATGAACTCGTGGGTGCCGAAGTGGTTGTTCTCCTCGACATTGCCCCAGTGCGTGTTCACCATCGACGGCCGGTCCGCCTTCGGCCCGATGCCGTCCTTCCAGTGGTACTCGTCCGCGAAGCATCCACCCGGCCAGCGCAGGTTCGGGATGTCGAGCGCCCGCAGCGCCTCGACCACGTCGCGCCGGATCCCGCCCTCGTTCGGGACGGGGGAGTCCTCACCGACGTAGAAGCCGCCGTAGATGCACCGCCCGAGATGCTCGGCGAAGTGCCCGTACAGGTGCCGGCTGATCGTCGGACCGGGTACGTCGAGGTCGATCACGACCCGGGATGTCGTCGGTTCAGGCATGGGGCCCTCCTGTGTCCTTACAGTGGTCGGCATGAAGAAAACCTCGAGCGTGGTGACGATGGCCGACGTCGCCCGGTTCGCCGGGGTATCGACGATGACCGTGTCGAACGTGATCAACGGCCGCCCGCGGGTCGGTCCCGACACGCGTGAGCGCGTGCTCGCGGCGATCGCGGAGCTCGGCTACCAGGTCAATCTGGCCGCCCGTCACCTGCGCGCAGGCCGGACGGGCGTGGTCGGCCTCGCCGTACCGGAGCTGGAGCGGCCGTACTTCGCCCAGCTCGCCGGGCGGCTCGCCGATCGGTTCGAGGCGCACGACCTGCGGATCGTGATGGAGCGCACCGGCGCCAGCCGCGAGGGCGAATTGGACGCCGTCGCATTCTCCCGCCTGCGGATGTACGACGGCCTGATCCTGAGCGTGGTCGACATCGACCCGGCCGAGCTCGGCCAGCTCCGCACCGACGCCCCGGTGGTGATGATCGGCGAGCGCGCGCTGCCGTCGCGCTTCGACCACGTGATGATGGACAACGTCGACGGCGCCCGGCAGGCGACCGCGCACCTGCTCGCCACCGGCGCCCGCCGGATCGCGATGATCGGCGGCGACCCGGTCGGCTCCGCGACTATGCCCGCGCTCCGCGCCGAGGGATATCTGCTGGCGCACCGCGAGGCCGGCGTACCGGTGGACCCGGACCTGAACATCCGCTGCCCATTCCGCCTGCAGGACGGGTACGACGCGATTCGGGCGCTGCGCGAGCGCGGGATCGGCTTCGACGCGGTCTTCGGACTCACCGACGTGGTGGCGATGGGTGCCCTGCGCGCACTGGCCGACGGCGGGCTGCGGGTGCCGGACGACATCCAGGTGGCCGGTTTCGACGACATCGACGAGGCGGCGTACCTGGTGCCGGCGCTGTCCACGGTCAATCCCGGGCACGACGCGATGGCCGACGCGATCACGTCGCTGCTGATCGCGCAGATCAACGGCAGCCCGCGCGAGGAGCCGCAGGAACTCGTCGTCCCGGCCCAGCTGGTCACCCGGGGTACGACGAAACCACTGGCGTGAGTCCATCAGCTGCCCCGGCATGGACACAGGTATATCGATAAAGCAGCGCACCGAGCAAGAGCTCGGCGGCCCGGATCACTCGCTCAGGAGCTTCGCGATCTCGGTCATCTGGTCGTCCCGCAGCGGGCCGTGGGCCATTGCGCCGGCGTTCTGCTCGGCCTGCGCCACGGTCCGGAACCCGGGGATCGGCACGGTCCGCGGGCTCCGCGCCCAGAGCCAGGCCAGCGCGCCCTGCGCGAGAGTGCGTCCGTCGCCCTCCAGGACGTCGCGGATCGCGGCTACCTTGTCCCACCACTCCGGTGCGGGGACGCCGCCCTCGGCGAAGTACCGCAGCCAGGACGGCGGGAGGGTGCGGATGTCGGCGCCCGTGGCCGGCCGGCTCGCGTCGCGGCGGCCGAGGATGCCCATCCCGAGTGGCGTCCGGTTGATGCTTGCCAGATCCTCCCGCTCGCAGAGCGCGAAGAAGTCCGGGGCGTCGTGCAGGACGCTCGCCTCGTGCTGGACCGCCGCGCAGTGCTCGCCCTGCGCGAAGAGTTCCGCGCTGTGCACGGTGTCGGTGCTCCACGCGTAGGCGCGGATCAGTCCTTCGCGGACCAGTTCCTCGCACGCCTCGCGCAGCGGCAGTGCGATCTCGTCGGTCGTGTCGAAGTGCAGTTGGTAGAGATCCAGATAATCGGTGCCGAGCCGGTCGAGTGACGCCCGTACCGCTTTGTGTACGTACTCCGGTGTCGTGTCCTGGTGGTGCATGATCCGCGTGGACTCGTCGCACGTGTTGCCCCACTTGGTGGCGATCACCACCTGGTCGCGGATCCCGCTGATCGCCTGGCCGAGTACGCGTTCGCTGTGCCCGGCGCCGTACACGTCCGCAGTGTCGAAGAACGTCACGCCGAGCTCCACCGCTCGGCGGATCGCCCGCACCGATTCCTCGTCGTCGACCACACCCCAACCGAGCGGTTCACCGGCGGGGTTGCTGAACGGTCCACCGATCGCCCAGCACCCGAATCCGACCGGGCTGACCTCGATCCCTGCACGACCTAACCTGCGCATATCCATGTCGTCGAGCCAATCAGCGGCTACGTCATCCGTCCAATGAATCTTTTGCGCACAGTTGATGCGCTGGACGTATATGACGAAAGTGGGGCCTTTACGTCGCATTCACTATTAGGTAACCTTCCTAACAATTCAGTTCTCCGCGCCCCCGGAGGTATCTCATGAAACTGCGCCTGCTCGCGCTGGTGCTCCCCGTCGGCCTGGTGGCCGCGCTCGGCGGTTCGGCCGCCGACGCCCGGACGAACGCCGACGCCCTGCTGTCGCAGGGCAAACCGGTCATTGCCTCGAGCATCGAGGGTGACTCGCTGGCGGCGGCCAAGGCGGTGGACGGCGACCCGTCGACCCGCTGGGCCAGCACCGAAGGAACCGATCCACAGTGGATCCGGGTCGATCTCGGTCAGGCGGCCACCGTCGGCCGGGTCAAGCTGACCTGGGAAGCCGCGTACGCGAAGGCATACCGGATCGAGGTCTCCGACGACGGAACCAACTTCAGCACCGTCAAGGACGTTGCGGACGGCAACGGTGCGACCGACGACCTGACCGGGCTGCAGGGCCACGGTCGGTACCTACGACTGGTCGGCACCCAGCGCGCGACATCGTACGGCTATTCGCTCTTCGAGATCGAGGTCTACGGAACGACCGACTCGACCGGTGACACCCAGGCCCCGACTGTCCCGACCGGTCTGAAGAGCACCGGCGCCACGGGTACCTCGGTCGCGCTCAGTTGGACCGCCTCGACGGACAACGTGGGCGTGAGCGGGTACGACGTACTGCGTGATGGGAAGGTAGTCGCTGAT
This sequence comes from Kribbella sp. NPDC054772, assembly GCF_053611945.1. Lineage (NCBI taxonomy): Bacteria > Bacillati > Actinomycetota > Actinomycetes > Propionibacteriales > Kribbellaceae > Kribbella > Kribbella sp. NPDC054772. The sequence goes on from NZ_JBSHBJ010000003.1 coordinate 306,085, forward strand.
GCGGCGAGTACGTCGTACAACGACACCGGACTGACCGCGAACACCGCGTACCGCTACACCGTGCGCGCACGGGATCTGGCCGGCAACGTGTCGGGAGAGACCGCAGCGGTCACGGTCACGACCGGAACCGGCGGGGCTGGTGGGTTCGTGCTCGCGGCGGCCGGTGACATCGCGGACCGCTGCACCGCGTCCGACTCGAGCTGCGTGCATCCCAAGACCGCCAAGCTGGTCGAGGCGATGAACCCGGCCGCGGTGATCACGATGGGCGACAACCAGTACGACGACGCGCACTACTCGGACTTCCAGAGCTACTACGCGAAGACGTGGGGGAAGTTCAAGAGCATCACGCACCCGATCCCCGGCAACCACGAGACGTACGACAACACGCCGTACGAGGGGTACCACAAGTACTTCGGCTCGATCGCGACGCCGGCCGGGAAGAACTACTACAGCTGGGAGATGGGGAACTGGCACTTCATCGCGCTGGACTCCAATGACTTCGTGAAGGAGGACCTGCGCGAGCCGGCGCAGCTGACCTGGCTGAAGCAGGACCTCGCGAAGAACACCAAGGGCTGCATCGCGGCGTACTACCACCACCCGCGGTTCTCCTCAGGTGACCACGGTGACAACCCGGACGCCGATCCGCTGTGGCAGACGCTGGTGTCGGCCAAGACCGACCTGATCCTGAACGGTCACGACCACCACTACGAACGGTTCCTGCCGCAGAACGCCGACGGTCAGAAGGACCCGAACGGGCCGCTGCAGATCATCGGCGGGATGGGCGGCGCGCCGCTCTACCCGGTGCACGCCGGACATCCGGCGACGGCCAAGATCATCGAGGACTTCGGTGTCCTGAAGCTGTCGATGACCGACACGACGTTCGCCAGTCAGCTGATCGGTCTGGACGGCAAGGTCCTGGACAGCAGCCCGACGTACACCTGCCACTGATGTACCTCGCATCCGTCGGCCCGCTGCGGACCCCGCTGCGGCGGGTCCCGGGGAATGTGGTTGCCCTCGGCATCGTCAGTCTGGTGACCGACGTGTCGGCCGAGATGGTGACCGCGATCCTGCCGCTGTACCTGGTCTTCGGGCTCGGGCTGAACCCCCTGCAGTTCGGCCTTCTCGACGGCCTGTACGCCGGAGCGACGGCGGTACTGCGGCTCGTCGGCGGACACGTTGCCGACCGCTGGCGACGGCTGAAGACCGTCGCCGGCGTCGGCTACGCGCTCTCGGCGGTCTCGAAGCTCGGCTTCCTGGCCGCCGGGTCCGCGGTGCCGGCGATCGGCGCGGTCCTGGCTGTCGACCGGGCCGGCAAGGGGATCCGGACGGCGCCGCGGGACGCGCTGATCTCGTTGAGCAGCGCGCCGGAGACGATGGGGCGTTCGTTCGGCGTGCATCGGGCGCTCGACACGGTCGGCGCGTTCCTCGGGCCGCTGGTGGCGACGGCTGTGTTGTGGGCCAGCCTTGGTGACTACGACTCGGTCTTCGTCACCAGCTTCTGCCTTGCGGCTTGTGGGGTGATTCTGCTCGGGGCTTTCGTTCGCGACCAGGCTCCGGCGCCTCGGCCTGTGCCGGTTCGAGGTGGTCTGCCGGTGCTGGGGTTGCTGAAGGAGGCCAACTTTCGGCGGGCTTGTGTGTGGGCGGCTGCACTTGGGCTCTTCACGATCACGGACTCGTTCGTTTATCTCGCTGTGCAACGGCGTTGGGACATCGGGACCAATCTCTTTCCGTTGCTCCCGCTCGGTACCGCTGGGACCTTCCTGCTGCTCGCGATCCCGCTCGGGCGTCTCGGTGACCGGATCGGCCGGTGGAAGGTCTTTCTTGGTGGACATCTCGCTTTGATCCTTGCGTTGCTGCTTGTTTGCGGCCCGATCGGTGCGTGGTGGTTGGTCCTCGTTTTGCACGGGATGTTTTATGCGGCGACCGACGGTGTGCTTCCCGCTGCGGTCGGCCCGTTGCTGCCCGAACACCTGCGCGCGAGCGGTCTCGCCGTACTCCAGACCGGTCAAGCGCTCGCGCGGATGGCCGCGGCCGTCACCGTCGGACTGCTGTGGACGCTGTGGGATCTCCGTCCCGCGATCCTCGCGATCACGGTTGCGCTGCTCGCGGTCACCATCGCCGCTGCCGTCCTCAAGCCACTGGAGGTACGCCGATGACTCGCCGGCTCCTCGTTGTCGCGATCGGGCTTCTCGCTCTGGTCGGCGGCGCGATCACATACGTCGTCCAGGCGCGCGACGGCGGGGCGACCGAGAACGCCGTACCGGTCGTGTCTGGTCAGACGATGGCGCTCGATGGGAAGACGCTGTTCTTCCGCAACCTGGCGGCTGGTCCGGACGCGGGCAAACTGGCCGCCGTACCCGTTGGGAATCCGGGGGCTGCTCGACGGGTGGGGGATCTGCACTGTGATCGGTTCGCCGCGGCTGGTGGTACGGCGATCTGCCTGCGCTTGAAGCCAGGCTCGTTGCCACCGCTGACCGAGATGATCGTCCTGACCGGTTCGCTCCACGAGAAGCATCGCGAAACGTTGCCCGGGACACCGAGTCGGGCCCGGGTCTCTCCGGATGGGCGGATCGTGAATTGGACGCTGTTCGTCAGTGGCGACTCGTACGCCGCGACGGGGTTCTCCACGCGCACCGGGCTGTATCAGGTGGACACCGGCCGGATGGTGAAGACGGTCGAGGAGCTAGCGGTTTTCGTCGGCGGGAAGCGGTACTTCGCGTCGGACGTGAACTACTGGGGGATCACTTTCGGTGCTGATGGCAACCGGTTCTATGTGACCATGGCGAGCAAGGGGAAGACGTACCTGATCGAGGCTGACTTCCGCGCGTACCGCGGTACGGCGATCGCCGAGAACGTCGAGTGTCCGTCGCTGTCACCGGACGGGCGGCGGATCGCGTACAAGCAGAAGGTCTCCAACGGGACCTGGCGTCTGGCGGTCCTGGACCTCGCCTCCCGCCAGGTCGTGCATCCACCCGAGACCCGCTCGGTCGACGACCAACCGGTCTGGCAGGGGAACTCGACACTGCTCTATCCGATCGACAAGGACATCTGGTCGGTCGGCCTCACCACACCGCCCAAGCTGTTCATCGGTCAGGCGGCGAGTCCGTCGTTCAGCTAGCGATTGGTTGAAATCACTGCCATCGTTTGTCAGTGTTTGCTGGAAGCGTTGGCGACGTGACTTCGAGAACCCATCTGCTGCTGCCCGCAGCGTTCATTACGTCCCTCGGCAACAACAGCCAGCTCCTCGGCGCTGCCCTGCTGCTCGTCCGCGCGCAGGGGTCGATGCTGGATGTCGGGTGGCTCTTCATCGCCGTCGCCGTACCGCAGGCTGTGCTCTCGCCGTACTTCGGTCGACTCGCGGACCGCTTTGACCGGCGCCGGCTGTGGGTTGTCTGCGATCTGGTGAGCGCTACCGCCGCCCTCGCCCTGCCGGTCGGTCTCGCGTTCGGCGTCGCTCAGCAGCCGCTCGTCTACGCGACGAACTTCGCGCTGGCGGTCGTCGCGGCTCAGTTCACGCCTGCCAGTGCTGCCCTGATCCGTGAGCGCGTTCCTGCTGGGCGGCTTCGGCGTTTCAATGCTCACTACGAGATCGCGCTCCAGTCCGGCATGCTTCTCTCGGCGTCGGTCGGCGGGCTGGCTCTTCAGCACTTCGGTCCGCGGCCTCTGTTCACCTTCAATGCGCTGACGTTCTTGCTGTCCGCTGTGCTCGTTTACTCGGTCGGGACCGGGCGGCGGTCTGTCGAGCAGGTTGTTGATCAGCCGGCGGCGCCGCGGCGCGTGGGTGTTGTCCCGCTTGGTGCGCTCGTGGTGCTGTTCGGGCAGGGGCTCGTTGTCGTGACGGTGTTCAATGCTTTGCTGCCGGTGCTTCTGATCGGCGAGTGGCATCGCGGCGCGGCGGCACTTGGTGCGGTCGATGCGCTGGGCGGCGTGGGCTTCCTGGTGGCCGCGGCCACGTATCGGCGGTCGGCGGCGCGGCTCGGCGACCTGAAGCTGGCTGTCGGGGGGTTCTTGTTGTGCAGCGCATTGTTCGCGCTGCAGCCGCTCTTCGGCGTACCGGTGCTGATGTCTCTCGTTCTGGTTGGCGCGTTTCTCTTTGGGCAGGCTCGGATTGCAACCCGTTCGTTGTTGATGACATCGGTGACGGAGTCTCGCGTCGGGCATGCGTTCGGGATCGCGAACGGCTACGGCCTTGCCGCGACGGTGGTCGTCATGTTGCTCGCGTCGGTTGTGACCGGGCGCTCCGACACCCGCTACGGGTTCGCGGTCGTCGCGTTGATCAGCGTGGTGTCGGCAGGTCTCGTGGGGCTCTGGATCCGAGCGGTCGTGTCGGGCCCCAACCAGCAGGAAGCGCAGTCGGCTGAATCAACAGCACTTATATAAGTGCTGTTATGATTCTCGGATGGACGACCCCACCGCACAGAGTCAGTGGCGGCCGCTGCACGAGCTGCTGGGCCGGATGGACAACGAGATCGGCCGGATCTACACCGATCGGGAGATCAAGGGCCTGAAACCGAGCTACGTGCGCGAGCTGATCCAGCTGCACCTGAAGGGCCCGCTGACGATCACCGAACTGGCGGACACCGTCGGCCGGACGCACTCGGCGCTGAGCCAGAAGGTCTCCGCGATGCGTACCGCCGGCCTGGTCCGGACCGTGCCGGGTGCGGACGCGCGCAGCAAGAAGGTCACGCTCACCGCCAAGTCGAAGAAGCTCGTCGAACTGCTGACCGCCGAGTGGCGGGCGACCGAGGAGGCGATCGCCGAGCTGGAGGCCGAGCTGCCGTACCCGATGACCCAGGTGGTGCGCGACATCGAGGCAGCGTTGAGCCGGAAGAGCTTCCACGACCGCATCACCGAGAAGCTCCCGGATGTGGCGGAGTGAAACGCGCCCTCATCGACCTCGGACCGCTCCGCGTTCTGACGTATCGCCGGTTGTGGATCGGTCAGGTGTTGTCGGGGTTCGGCGGTCAGCTGACCTTCGTCGCGGTGATGTTCCAGGTCTGGGACCAGACGTCGAGCCCGGCCTGGACCGGGGCCGTCGGGCTGGCTCAGGCGTTGCCGCTGATCGTCCTCGGACTGTTCGCGGGCACGCTCGTCGACCGGCTCGAGCGGCGCCGGATCTACCTGGTCACCACGGTCGGACAGTGGCTCGTCGCGACGGTGATGGCGAGTCAATTGGTGTTCGGGCGGGTTCCCGTTGGGGTGCTGCTGGCGCTGATCGCAGTACAGGCCGCGTTCGGTGCGACGGCTGGGCCGGTGGCTCGGACCGTGCTGCCGCAGTTGTTGTCGCGCGACCAACTGGCCGCTGGGATCGCGTTGAATCGGATCGGATTCCAGGGCGCGATGCTGCTCGGGCCGGCGCTGGGTGGTCTGATCATCGGTGCCTGGGGAGTCGGGGTCTGCTACCTCATCGACGCGCTCAGTTTCCTTGCCGCGCTGTACGGCGTACTCGGGCTGCCACGGATGCGCATTGGGACGACTGCCAAGCCTGGGCTGCGTGGCGTGTGGGACGGGTTGACGTTCGTGGCGTCGACGCCAGTGATCCGAGGCGCGCTGATCACCGATCTGGCGGCGACCGTGCTGTCGATGCCGATCAGCCTGTTTCCGGTGATCAACGCTGAGCGGTTCGGCAACAATCCGCGGACGCTCGGGTTGTTCCTGACCGCGATCGCTGTGGGTGGCGTCGCTGCGTCGTTGTTCTCCGGCTCGTTCACTCGGCTGCCGCGGCACGGCGTGGTGATGCTCTGCGGCTCGGCTGGGTGGGGGATCGCGCTGGTGTTGTTCGCGTTCTCACCGGTGCCGTGGCTGGCGTTGGTCTGTCTCGCGTTCGCTGGTGCGGCCGACACGGTGGCTGTCGTCTCGCGGAGCACGATCATTCAGCTGCACACGCCGGCTGAGTTGCTCGGCCGCGTCAGTGCCGCCGAGCAGATCGTGGGGCAGGCGGGTCCCGACCTCGGCAATCTCCGTGGCGGTGTGGTCGCCCAACTGAGCTCGCCGGTCGCGTCGCTCGCCTCCGGTGCGTTGCTGTGCGTCGCGGCGGTGGCAGCGGTTGCTGTCAGCACGCCGGGACTGCGGCAGCCCGCCGTCACTCAGGACGCGTGAGACCGACCGTACGGAAGCCGGTGTTGCCCATCGAGGACTCGGGGGTGTTCGACGAGCGGGCCGCGTTGCGGTAGCGGTTGCAGTACGAGTCGTGGCACAGGTACGAGCCGCCGCGCATCACCCGGGCTGCGCCGAGCGACGGGCCGGTCGGGTTCTCGGCGGGGGAGAACTTGTAATACCGCGGGCCGAACCAGTCGTCGCACCACTCCCAGACGTTCCCGACCGTCTGCCACAGGCCGAACGCGTTCGGGCGGAAGGTGTGGACCGGGGCGGTGGTGAGGAAGCCGTCCTCCTCGGTGTTTGCCCGCGGGAACTCGCCCTGCCAGATGTTGCAGCGCCACTCGCCGTCGTCGCCGATCAGCTCGTCGCCCCACGGGTACCGCTTGCCTTTGAGGCCGCCGCGGGACGCATACTCCCACTCGGCCTCGGTCGGCAGTCGCCGGCCGGCCCATTTGGAGTAAGCCGTCGCGTCGTTCCAGCTCACGTGGACGACGGGATGCTCGGCGAGGCCGTCGAGATCGGATCGGGAACCACCCGGGTGCCGCCAGTCGGCGCCGCGGACGCCGGCCCACCACGGCGTACCGGAGGCTGGGCCCATCACCTCGTCGGGCTCGGCGGCGAGAGCGAGATGGAACACTGCGGAGTACCCGAAGATCTCGGCCTCGGTGCGGTAGCCGGTCGCGTCGGTGAAGCGCGCGAAGTCGGCGTTCGTCACGCTGGTCGCGTCGATGGAGAACGGCGCGAGCTCGACCTGGTGGACGGGTGTCTCGCCGTCGCCGGCGTTCTCGTCGCCGTTGGGGTTGCCCATCGCGAAGACGCCGCCACTGAGCTCGACCTGCTCGATCCGGTGCTCGCCGCGCTCGGCCGGGGCAGGCGGAGGGGCGGACGCCTCGCCACGGGACGGCGCGCAACAGGACGGATGGTCGTCGCTCATGCATGCAAGCTTAAAAGTCGACCGTCCAGGGTGCTTAGTCGAGGGTTGGCGGACCCTGCTCGATCCGGCGCAGGACCGGCTCCAGGCGGTAGAAATCGGTGCCGCCGAGCAACTGTCGCTCGTCCCACCAGGTGGCACCCGCCTCGGCGAGCGGCTCGATCAGCGCCCGCGCGCCGGCCGGATCTGCCGGGCTGATGCCGCCGACGATCACGTCGTACGGCGTGCTCTGGTCCGCGCGCTGCTGGTGGAGGAAGTCGACCAGCTCCCGCAGTTCCTCGACCGCGGGGGCCTGGCCGTGGTTGGCACTGGTGAACAGCGGTACGGCGCCGTCCCAGCGGGCGGCTCGGCGCATCGGGGCCTTGCGGGGCCAGTAGCCCGCGATCCAGACCGGCGGGCGGGGCTGCTGGACCGTTGCCGGCAGCAATTCCACGTCGGTGGCCTGGTAGTGCTTGCCGTCGTGGTTCACCCGGGCGCCGGACCAGTAGGCCGCCATGAGGTCGAGGCCCTCGTCCAGCTTCTCGGCTAGCACCTTCGGATCCGTCTCGTCGCCGAAGCTGCCGAACTCGTCGTCGATGGGTCCGCCGAGACCGGCGCCGAAGATCACCCGGCCGCCGCTCAGCGCGTCCAGGGTTGCGACCTGCCGGGCGAGCTGCTCTGGCCGGCGTCGCGCGACCGGGGTCACCAGCGGGCCTAGCTTGATTCGTGAGGTGGCCAGCGCGGCCGCTGTCATCAGCATCCACGGATCGCCGAACGCTTGCCCGCGGCGCCGTTCCTTGCTGTGCACCACGTGGTCCCAGACGAACAGCCCGTCCCAGCCGGCCTCTTCCGCGGCCATCGCCATCCGCGCGACCGTGTGGGCGTCGGCGAAGTCCCCGAAGTTCGGAATGTTGACACTGAAGCGCATAGTCACTTGCCCAACCGTAGTTCTACAAAGGGAATGGTGTCGCCTGGGAGCAGGTAGGTCTCCACCTCGACGAAGCCGTGCGACTTCGCGAAGCGCAGGCCGTCGGCGTTGCTGCTGAGGATGTGGGTCTCGATGGTGGTGGCCAGCTCGCGTGCACGGTGTAGGCAGTGCTGGTAGAGCGCATCACCGTAGCCGCGGCGCCGGTACTCGGGGAGTATGCGAGCGATGACCACCGCTGCCGTGGTGTCTTCGGATGGCGGTCGGACTGTCGAGCATCCGACCAGGGCGTCGCCGTCGTAGGCCACCTCGAGGACGTTGCGCGTCAGTCGCTCGCGGATGTCGTCGCGGGACAGCGGCGCCGTCGGGATGATCTCATTGTGCACGCGCTGCCAGTCCAGCAGCGTGACGTCGTCCGTGATCGGGACGATCCGAAGGCCACTCATGGCGTCAGCCAACAGCGCCGCAAGCGTCATGGTCAAACGGATTCCCTGCGCGGCGGTCCGGGGAGTAGTAGCGTCCGTGTCGTGCGGATTCTCTTCGTGGGCAACAGCTTCACTTCGCGGAACAACCTGCCGGGGCTGATCAAGGGCCTGGCAGGTGCGCGTGGGATCTCGATCGAGCACAAGCTGATCTCGGCGGGTGGGGCGTCGCTGCGGCAGCATCTCAACGCCGGCCAGGCGCTGGACGCGATCGCGAGCGGCGGCTTCGACACCGTCGTCCTGCAGGAGCAGAGCACGCTGCCGATCAAGAGCCCGGCCCGCTTCCGGGACAGCGCGCGTGACTTCAACGAGGCGATCACCGCGGCGGGCGCCCGTACGGCGCTCTACCTGACCTGGGCGCGACGCAACGCCCCGGAGACCCAGCAGGCACTCACCGACGCGTACGGCGCAGCCGCAGCGGAGCTCGGCGCGACGCTCATACCGGTCGGAATGGTCTGGGAACGCTTCCTGACCCAACACGACACGCCGCCCCTGCACGACGCGGACAACAGCCACCCGGCGCTCGCAGGCAGCTATCTAGCGGCGTGCGTCTTCCTCATCGCGCTGCTCAATGAGGATCCGGTCGGAATCGCCGTACCGGCGAAGGGCCTCGAGCAGGACACAGCAGCCCGCCTCCAGCAGGCAGCGTGGGACATCTGCTCAGACCTGACCGCAGCCGGGTAACCCTCCCCGGTCTGGAGGTTCAGACCGAGGCGCTCACATCCGGCGGATCAGAACCGCTGGGTGGATCGGAGTCAGGCGCAGGCGTGCGGTAGCGCCGACCATTCGGACTGGTCCAGGTGGTCCTTCCGTCCGCATCACAGCTGACGGCCCATCCGCCCTCGTGCTTGAGACGATGGTGATGTCGGCAGAGACAGTGCAGATTGTCAGTGCTGCTCCGCCCGCCAGCCGCGAAGGCAACACGATGGTCGATGTCCGCGAACTCAGCAGGCTGGTTGCACCCAGGGAACTGACACGTCCGATCGCGCAACCGAACGAATCGATCGGTCGCCGCATTCGGCGTGTACCTGTCCGGAGTCCCAGCCGGCGGCTCGTCACTGAGCCGAAGATCAAGCCGCGATCGACTCGGACTCCCGGAGTCGCCGAGGAGACTCCGAGCCAGGACCCGCGTGAGGTCCTTACGCAACGACTCCTGAGGGATCGGACCATGGTGCTCGGCCACTCCACCAGTGTCGCTCGCGCCGTTGATCAACGCCCGGATCTCAGCACCACTCGCATGGATCACAACCGCTGCCTCAGCACCCACAGACGCCTCAACGACGTCCTCCGCTACCGGAGCACCACCAACCTTGCTCCGAGGTAGTAGCCGGCTCAAAGCGATATCAGCCCGCAGCTGATCCATAGTGCGCGTATCACCCTTCCGGCGACACCGGTTCGCAGCACGCGTCAGGCTGTTCATCACCGCGGCCGCATCCAGCGCATCCTGCGTATGGATCAGCTCCGCAGTACCGTCACTGGTCGGGAAGATCCGCACCGACCGTTCGTCCATCGCCCGCGCATGAGCCTTGCTCCGCGCCGTCGACGACCGCCGCGCGGCCTCTCGCTGTGCCTCCTGCTTGATCCGCTGCAGCGGATTCTCCCCGGCCCACTCCAACACCGCAGCCTCGGCCGCCGCCATCTCCGCCGGGTCGTCGAGAACCGACAGTTCCCGCACGATCGTGAACGCCGCCCGCTCGGTCAGATCCCCTTCCTCCAACGCACGCAACGTCGCAGGAAAGTTGTGCACCAACTCGCACGAGGTATGAATCCGGGCGGTAGCGGCCCCTTTATGCATCTGCCAGGCCAGCGCAAGCTCATCAGCAGTCGACCGCAGATCCCCAGCCACCCACCGACGCTCACCAGGTTCCGCTTCCCGATCCCCAGGCTCAGGGTGCCGATGCCCGAGGTCGGCGGAAACACCACGCAGTGAGCCCTCATACCCCGCGACAGCAGACGCCTTCAGAGCGGCCAGCCGCGCCTCCATCCGGCCGATCATCTCCACCCGATCCAGCCACCCGGAGTCGTTCAGCTCAGACGTGTCCTGAAACGCAACTGCCTCGAACAACCCGACCCCACGATCAGGATCATCCGGTACGTCGCCACGCGCCAACAACCCGAACCGCGCCGCCACCCGCGCATCGTCCCGCAACCGATCCCGCACCGCCGAGAACTCAGCGCCACCAGGCACCACTGTCAGCGGCGCTCGCCCGGCCAACGGCCGCGAGGCCGCCGACTCAACCGGACACTCACTCATGCCATCGATCATACGTTCGAATAACCGCAAATCCAAATCTCACAGAGCATCGTGAAAAACCAGCCCCAGCGTGTGCCGTCGCCCCGACCGAACCACCGAAACCCCATGCCGCACAGGCGAAGCCGACCACCCCCGCGCCGACCGCACCGGCCGATCGCGAGTCGTGAAGACCAGCCCGTGCCCCTGCGGAATCAGCGTCGACGTCCCGCGAGACTGTGCCCGCGGCCGCTGCTCGACGAGCAGGAACTCCCCGCCCGTATGGTCGACGCCAGGCGAGTTGAGGTTGATCACGACCTGCAGCGGAAACACCTTGTCCCCATACAGATCCCGATGCAATGCGTTCCAGTCACCCTCGCCGTACCGCAGCAGGATCGGCGTCGGCCGCTTCTGCCCCGCCCGATGGCAAATCTCCAGCCACTCGTCCAGGGTCTCCGGCCACTCCGCAGATCGCCCAAGCTTGGCGTACCAATCCCGAGCGATCGGCAGCAGCCGCGGATACAGCAACTGCCGCAACCGAGACACCGCCTCAGGGAACGGCCGGTCAAAATACCGGTACTGCCCTTCCCCGAACCGATGCCGAGCCATGTCGATCGTCGCCCGGAACCGCTGTACGTCGTCGTACAGCCCAGCGATCCCCGCGGCCTCATCAGGCGTCAGCAACTCCGGCAGAAGGGCGCACCCGAGATCGTTCACCGACGCCGCAACACTGTCCCAATCGGCGTCGGCTACTCGTCGCTCGTACTTGTCCATACCTGTGGAACGGCCAGCACCACAGGTCTGTGAGGGCTACCCCGGGTAGTAGACCCCGCCCGCACCCCAAACGGACGGCAGCACCAGCAGGCTGCCGTAGTGATGCATGGCGATCCCAGCGAACGAAGACTGGCCGGCCTCCGCCGCGTACACCTTGTCCAGCTCCGCCTCCATGTACGTGCGCCCCTCCTCATAGAAGGTCACGGACTCAGGATCACCAGTACCGGACAGATCCTTGGACTCCACCCCGATCACCACCGACTGCGGTTTGCCATACGCGATCTCATGCGAGGCGCGCGAGATGATCCCGCTGGCGGTCTCGGTGTAGTCCATCAAAGCGACGTAATCCGTCAGATCCTGCACGTGATCGCTCAGCGGAGCAGTCTTCCCGCGCCACGTGATCGCCGTACAACAGTCCGAGCTGTCGAACCAGAACGGAATCGCCGGCCCAACCAGCAGCTGCTGACCGGACGCGTCCCGCAGCTGCATGAACGAGGCGAGCAGATCAAGCCACTGCGCCGGCAGCGTCGTCCCGGGCTCCTTCCACTGCGGCAGCAGGTACGGCTCGATGTCAACATTCACCCCGTCGAAGCGCGCATCCGCACCGACCGCAAGGTTGTAGTCCAGCACCTTCGTAAATTCCGCCACCGCCCGATCCCGGTACTGCGGCAACGCACCCAGGTACGGCGGAACGGTGCCACCCGCGATCACCGCCTGCACGTGATACCCACGTCCACGCGCCCACCGGACGAACGCCGCCACCTGACTCCGCGAGTCACGCAACATGTCCTGACCGCCGTACGCCGCGACGCCCACGTACAACGTCCGCAAGGGATCCGACCCGAAGGTCGACGTATCGTCCATCACCCGACCGAGCTTGTCGCGCGCAGCCTGGTCAAAGACCGCCGGATACGAGTTCTGCTCCCACAACCACATCGCGCGATCCTGGCTGTACAGCTGCTGCGCAGGCTTCACCGCCCCGCCCACCGACACGTACGTACTACCCGACACCCCGATCCGCCCAGCAACGTCGACGGCTCGTGCCTCCAGCCCGGCGAACCCCTGCGAGGCATCGAGCTGCACCCGATAGCGCCCACCCGGCCCAGGCACGTGTACGGCGCTCCGCCACGCCCCACCGTTGACGCGCACCTCGACCCGCCGCAGCGGACGGGCTGACCCACTGACCTGGACCACGGCCTCAAATGCCCCAGCGAGCGCCGCACCCATCGCCGGCGAGATGACCGCGACCACCGGTTTCGCCGCGCCCGGATTGTGCAACGTCACCGAGGTGAACGCCGACCACTGGTTGTACAGCGTCTGCAGATTCCTCCCGTAGGCAGCGAGCCCGACCGTCCCGTCCACGTCGCTGAGATCGACGGTCGCACTCCAAGTCCCGGTCGCGGCGTCCATCGTCACCGGCACGGTCCGCTCCGCGTCCACCACCAACTGGATGTCCGACATCTGGCTGTAGTGCCCACGGACCGTCAAAACCCGAGCGCTGTCGACGGGCGAGTCGATAGTCACCGTCGGCGCAGAGCTGTCGGCGACAGCCGGCGTCATCGGACCAACAGCGAGCAGCAGCGCGAGCGCGACAACGAGGCGCTTCACACCTGCTCCAGCACCGTGATCGGCGCCAGCATGGTCGCGTCGTCAAGCGGTGCCCGCCCACTCGACAGCATCTCCAGAAAGACCTTCAGCCCAGGTACGACGTAGTCCGCGCCGAGCTCCAGATCGCGACTCGCGAGCCCGGTCCGCCCGACGACCTCAGCGTGGAAGGGCACCCGCCCATCGTCCGTAGGCTTCACCAACTGCAGTGTGACCAGTACGCCGTTACTCCGGTACCGCACGACCACCGTCGACCCGACCCGCGAGACCTCAACCGGACCGGGTTCACCAGGCGCCAGCCGTTGCGCGAGGTCGGCCGCATGGATGCCGTAGAAGAAGATCCCGCTGTACTCACTGTCCGGATCCGCCGGCCCGGTCACGGTGACGGTCTGGATCTCGCCGACCTCCGCCGAAGCCAGCACGTCCGCATCCGCAACCCACCGCACCGCCGAGTACGACGTCACAGGGGTGCCGCTGCGCTGCGCCGCCTCGAGAATCGCGCGCGCATCCGCCGTACCGGCAGCCAGTGGCTTGTCGACCCACACCGGGATCCCGGCGTCGAGGAACGGTACGGCGTGCTCGCGGTGTTGGGCGCCGTCGCGGTTGGTGACGATCAGCGCATCGACGCTGCCGATCAGTTCCGCCGACGTCGGCGCGAGCTTGGTGATGCCACCGGCGGCGGCGAGTTTGCGGTTGCGTTCGTCGTCAGCGCCGACCAACGCGACAATGCGTGCGGTGTCGGCGATGGGGTCGACGTTCAGGTGGTCGATGATGTGGTCGGCGTGACTGTTCTCGGTGCCGACCAGGGCGACGCGCAGCGGCATGGGTCAGTCCTCTTCCAGTTCGACAGGACGCCCTTCCCGGGCGGATTCGTAGACGGCGAGCACGGTGGCCAGCGATCGGCGACCGGCTTCCAGCGATACGGCGGGTTCGCGGCCGTCCTGAACGGCGGCGATGAAATCCCGGTACTGCGCGAGGTGCGCGAGCTCGGTGGGGCCCCAGTCGGCCGGCCCGTCCAGCACCGGCGCCTCAGGTTGAGAGGCCTCGGCCGCCGCGAAGTACGCGAGCTGATCGTCGTCGAGGACGGCCGTCCCTTGATCACCGTGGATCGTCAGCCGCACCGGACGGCCCGGGTACGCCGCCGTGCTCGCGAGCATCAGCCCGATCGCCCCGCTCTCGAAGAGGATCGAGGCGCCGGCGAGGTCCTCGACCTCGATACCTTCGTGCGCGAGCCGGCCGGTCTGCGCACTGACCTGGACCGGGCGGCCGAGCATCCACACCAGCAGGTCGAGCGCGTGGATGCCCTGGTTCATGAGGGCGCCGCCGCCGTCGATCGCGAGCGTGCCGCGCCAGTCGTCGCCGTCGTAGTACGACTGCGGACGGAAGAACGCCGACTCGGCGATCCCCGAGGTGACGCGGCCGAGGGCGCCGGTGTCGATCGCGGTCCGGATCTGGGTGACCGGTGGCTGGAAGCGGCGCTGACTGATCACGGCGACGGTCCGGCCGGTCTCGCACTGCGCAGCGATCAGGCGGTCCGCGGCGGCGAGCGTGATGTCGACGGGCTTCTCGACGATCACGTGCTTCCCGGCGTGCAGGGCTTCGATCGCGTTGTCCGCGTGCAGCGCGCTCGGCAGACAGATCGCGACGGCGTCGATCTCCTCGGCGGCGTACGCCTCGGCCGCGCTGGCGTACGCGCGGCCGCCGTACTGCTCGACGATCTTGCCGGCCCGGTCCAGGCTCTGGTCCACGACGGCGACCAGCGTGGCGTCATTTCCGAGGGTGTCGATGAGGCGAGCGTGCACGGTGCCGATCGCGCCGGCACCGATCAGGGCGAAACGCATAGGACCTCTCTCAGGTTGTCGTCCAGGCGAGCGGTACGCCGCCGGTCTCGGCGGACTGCTGCGCGAGCAGCGCGAGCCGGGTGGCCAGCAGGCCGCGTTCGGTGGTGATGTCCGGTTCGTTGCCTGCAGCAAGCGCCTGCAGGGGCAGCTCGGCGGGCCGGAAGCCTTCCGGCAGCGGTACGTCATGCGGCGCTAGCTCGGTCGTGGTGAGTACGAGTCGTTGACGCGCCCAGAGCAGCTCGGCCGTTCCCTTGGTGCCGACGAGTTTCATCCGGTAGTCCCCGTGCACCGGCGACCCAGCGGGATTCATCCAGTCCACCGCGGCGGAGATGACGGTGCCGGCACCGGTCAGACTCGCGACGCCGTACGAGCTGTCGGCGATCGCGCCACTGACGGATCCGCTGGTCAGCCCGGTGAAGAGCAGCGCGGCATCGATGTCGTGGACGGCGAGATCGTTCAGCAGACCGCCGTACTGCGTCCGTTCGAAGAACCAGTCGGGTCGGGTCGGGCGGTTGAGCTTGTGGGGGCCGGACGACGTCACGCCGTGGATCGTGCCGAGCAGGCCCGAGCGCACGATCTCCAGCGCGGCGAGGGTGACGGGGTAGTACCGCTTCTCGAGCAGCAGCGTGACGTGCCGACCGGTACGTCGAGAGGCCTCCGCGATCGCGTCGAGGTCTTCGAGCGTCGTACACAGCGGCTTGTCGGCGATCACGTGGCAACCCGCCTCGAGGGCGTCCACGACGACCCGGCCGCGGTCGCCGTAGATCCCGGCCACCATCACCACATCGGGCGCGACCTCACGCAGCATCTCCTGGTGGTCGGTGAACACCTTCGCGTCGTACGGCGTCGCCCAGCGCTGCGCGGTCGCCCGGTCCGGGTCCGCCACCGCGACCAGCTGGTACTCCGCGACGTGGTCGACCTCGGCGGTCGCGTAGGCCACGTGCGGATGGGCGGCGCCGGCGATGGCGATGCGAGTCATGGGTTCGATTCCAGCATGCAACCGGTTGCACGTCAACGCTCTACGCGCGCCGGAGCGGTCGTCGCGCGGATCACCAGGTGGGTGGCGATCGTGACGCACTCGGCGTCCGGGTCGCTGGTCTCCAGGAGCTGGACGAGGAGCTTCGCGGCCGCCGTACCAGCGGTCGCGGCGCCGGCCGAGACGCTGGTCAAGGCCGGTGTGGTGAGCGCGGCGAGGGTGTCGTCGCAGCCGACCAGGCTGAAGTCCGATGGCACCGAGATCCCGCGCAGCTCGAGCCCGGCCAGCACGCCCTGCGATACCACGTCGTCGAACGCGATCGCCGCGGTCGCGCCGGACCGGACGACCGCCGACACCGAATCCCGCCCGGCGGCGTAACTCGGCCGGCCGACCTCGATGACGTCGACCGTCAGCCCGGCCGCCGAGGAGGTCTGCGTCAACACCTGCCGGCGCTGCTGGTCCGACCACGAATCGCGGGGCCCCGCGAGGTAGGCCAGTCGCTGGTGACCGAGCTTCTTCAGCAGCATCACGGCCTCCGTCATGCCGCCCGACGAGTCGATCAGCACCCGGGAGATGCCGTCCAGATCACGGTTCACGAGGACGACCGGACGCGTCCCGGCGAGCTCGCGGACGAATTCCTCGGACAGCCGCGGCGACGCCAGCACGAAGCCCTCGACCTGGGGCGCCAGCCGGGCGATCAGCTTGGCCTCGCGCTCCGCGGACTCGTCGGAGTCCCCGAGGAAGACGGCCAGGTCGGCGGTCTCCGCGGCCAGTTGCAGGCTCCGGACCAGTGGCGGGAAGAACGGGTTCGCGATGTCCGGGACGACGACCGCGATGTTCCCGAACCGTCCGGTCGACAGCGCGCGGGCGGCCTGGTTGCCGACGTACCCGAGCCGGGCCGCGACCTCGCGGACGTGGTCGACGGTCTCCGGGCTGAGCAGCTGCGGGCGGGTGAAGGCGCGCGACACCGTCGACCGGGAGACCTGGGCGGCGGCCGCGATGTCGCCGATGGTGACCCCCGGCGGCCGGCTCGTACGTGACGACATGCGACCACGATACGGCCTGCGTGCAACCGGTTGCAGTCCTCGGACCGTCCACGCTCTGAGATTTAGAAAAGTAAGTCGATCTAATTAGTACCTTTTGACCACGGACCGTCACCCCCGAGAGAAGGACGAGATGACCGAACCCAGCTGGTCGTTCGAGACCAGGCAGATCCACGCCGGCCAGACCTCCGACCTGACCACCAAGGCCAGGGCGCTGCCGATCTACCAGACCACGTCGTACACCTTCGACAGCACCGACCACGCCGCGAGCCTGTTCGGCCTGCAGGAGTTCGGCAACATCTACACCCGGATCCAGAACCCGACCCAGGACGCCGTCGAGCAACGGATTGCGAGCCTGGAGGGCGGGACCGCGGCGCTGCTGCTCGCCTCCGGCCAGTCCGCCGAGACGCTCGCTCTGCTGAACCTGGCCGAGGCCGGCGACCACATCGTCAGCAGCCCGAGCCTGTACGGCGGAACGTACAACCTGTTCCACTACACGTTCCCGAAGCTCGGTATCGAGGTCTCGTTCGTCGAGGACCCGAACGACGTGCAGTCCTGGCAGGCCGCCGTCCGGCCGAACACCAAGGCGTTCTTCGCCGAGACGATCGCGAACCCGAAGAGCGAGATCCTCGACATCGCGGCCGTCGCGGAGGTCGCGCACGCCGCCGGGGTCCCGCTGGTCGTCGACAACACCGTCGCCACGCCGTACCTGATCCGGCCGATCGAGCACGGCGCGGACGTGGTGGTGCACTCGGCGACGAAGTACCTCGGCGGCCACGGTACGGCGATCGCGGGCGTGATCGTGGACTCGGGCAGGTTCGACTACGCGGCCGACCCGGAGCGCTTCCCGGGCTTCAACAACCCGGACCCGAGCTACCACGGGCTCACCTACGCGCGGGATCTCGGCGTCGGCTCGGACCTGGGCAATCTGGCGTACATCCTGAAGGCCCGGGTGCAGTGGCTGCGGGACCTCGGTCCGGCGGCGTCGCCGTTCAACGCGTTCCTGATCGCGCAGGGCCTGGAGACGCTGTCGCTGCGGATCGAGCGGCACGTCGACAACGCGCAGAAGGTCGCGCGGTGGCTGGAGCAGCGTGACGGGGTGGACTCCGTCGCGTACGCGAGCCTGCCGTCGTCGCCGTGGCACGATCTCGCGCAGAAGTACGCGCCGCGCGGTGCGGGTGCGGTGGTCGCGTTCGAGATCAAGGGTGGCGTCGACGCGGGCAAGCGGTTCGTGGACGCGCTCCGGCTGCACAGTCACGTCGCGAACATCGGCGACGTACGGTCGCTGGTCATTCACCCGGCCTCGACGACGCACAGTCAGCTGTCGGCGGAGGATCAGCTCGCGTCCGGCGTGACGCCCGGGCTCGTCCGGCTGGCGGTCGGCATCGAGCACATCGACGACATCCTGGCCGATCTCGAGGTCGGGTTCGCGGCAGCCAAGGCCTGAGGCGTGAAACAGTTCGCCGCGGTCGGGGACCTGCCGCTGGAAAGCGGTACGTGGCTCCCCGGCGTCCGGATCGCCTACGAGACCTGGGGCCGGCTGAACGCTGCCCGGGACAACGCCGTCCTGATCTGCCACGCGCTCACCGGTGATGCGCACGTGGTGGGTCCGGCCGGTCCCGGGCAGCCGACACCGGGGTGGTGGGACGGGCTGACCGGATACCTCGACCCGGCGGACTGGTACGTCGTCGCCGCGAACGTGCTCGGTGGCTGTCAGGGGACCACCGGGCCGGCCACGAAGGCTTCGGACGGTCGAGCCTGGGGGAGTCGCTTCCCCGCGCTCACCGTCCGGGACCAGGTGGCCGCCGAGGGTGCGCTGACCGATGCCTTGGGGATCGACCGGTGGGCAGCGGTGATCGGCGGATCGATGGGCGGGATGCGCGCCCTGGAATGGCCGCTGATGTACCCGGACCGCGTCAGTACGGCGATTGTGCTCGCCTCCACCGGCGCCGCCTCGGCCGAGCAGATCGCCTGGTGCGCACCGCAGCTCGCGGCGATCACCTCCGACCCCGACTGGCAGGGCGGCGACTACTACGGCACCGGCCGCACACCCACCGCGGGCCTCGGCATCGCCCGCCGGATCGCGCACATCACCTACCGCTCGGAGTACGAACTGGCCGCCCGCTTCGGCCGCGATCCCCAGCTCGGCGAGGACCCCGCGTCCGGCGGCCGGTACGCGGTCGAGTCCTATCTGGACCACCACGCCGCCAAACTCACCCGCCGCTTCGACCCCGGCTCGTACGTCGTCCTCACCCGAGCCATGAACTCCCACGACATCACCCGCGACCGCGGCGATCTGGCGACCACGCTCGGCCGGCTGAAGTCGCGCCTGGTCGTGGCCGCCGTCGACTCGGACCGCCTCTACCCACCCGCCCAGTCCGAAGCTCTGGCCTTCGCCGCTGGCATCCCGCTGCACACCATCACATCGCCGTACGGCCACGACGGCTTCCTGATCGAACTCGACCAGGTCGGAGCATTGATCACTTCAGTACTTCGAAGCGGAAGTTCAACGCTTCGGCGGTGAGGACCTTCAGCCTCGTCGGCTCCACCCCGGGACTGTCGTAGAAGCGGATGCCTTCGCCCAGCAGCACCGGAGCGATGTGCAGGACGATCTCGTCGACCAGTCCCGCATCCAATGACAACCGCGGTACGGCGCCGCCGGTGACCACGAGGTTCTTGCCGCCGGCGTCCGCCAGCCCGTCGGCCACCACGTCGCGGATGTCGCCGGAGACGTACTTGAACTCGGGGATCGGGTTGGTCGCCGGGTCCTTGTGCGTGTAGATCAGGATCGGTCCGGTCCAGGCGCCGCCGTACGGGCGGTTCTCGCCGACCTGCTCGACGCGTTTGCCGCCGCACAGGAAAGCGCCGGTGGTGGCGATCACCTCCGCGCCGAGTCCGGACGGGCCGCCGTCCGCGAGGAACATCCAGTCGACGGCGTCGTCGCGGTCCGCGATGAAGCCGTCGAGGGACATCGTCATGTGCCAGATCACCTTGCCGGTCATGTGTCCACCGTGCCCGGCACGGATCCATGCGTCCAATGCCAATCCGGCCGCGAACACATCGATAGCATCGATACATGCTCGATCTCGTCCGGCTGCGAGTGCTGGCCGCGGTCGCCGCGCACGGTTCGGTCACCGCGGCGGCCGCAGCGCTGCACTACACCCAGCCCACCGTCAGCCATCACCTCGCTCGCCTGGAGGCCGCGACCGGCGCGAAGCTGCTGCAGAAGGCCGGCCGCGGCATCCGCCTCACCCCTGAAGGAGAGGTACTGGCTCGCCGCGCCGCCGAGATCATCGGCCGCGTCGACGCGGCCGATGCCGAGCTTGCTGCGCTGGTCGGCCTGCGATCCGGCCGGGTCCGGGTCGGCGCCTTCAGCTCGGCTCTCAGCGTGCTCGTCCCACCCGCCGCCGCCGAACTCCGCCGCGCGCACCCGAACCTCGAGCTCGAGCTCACCGACGTCCACCCCCGGATCGCCACCCAGCAGCTCCGCGCCGGCGACCTCGACCTCGCGATCGTGTTCCGGTACGACGACGCGCAGCCCGACGACGGTCTGCGCTACACCCACCTTCGCGACGACCCGGTGCACCTGCTCAGCCGCCGTACCGGGGAGACGCTCACCGACCACCGGGACTCGGACTGGATCGCGGGCTGCGTGAACTGCCGGCGTGAGCTGCTAGACCACTGCGCGGACGCCGGATTCACCCCGCGGATCGCGTTCACCAGCGACGACATCATCGTCAAACAGGCCTTCGTCGCGGCCGGTCTCGGCGTCACGACCATGCCCGCGCTGGCGCTCCGGTCGCATCTCGCCGAAGGGGTCCGGACCAGTGTGGTGCCGATCGTCCGCCGGATCCACCTCGCGACGTACGGCGAACCTCCCGATCCACCGGCCACGGCCGCCTTCATTGCAGCCCTGAAACGAGTAACACTGGGGTAGCGGGGCCACTGCGACTCCGGTTGGAGGTCCCTGCGATGGGGCACTGGGTGACCATGGTGGACGTCGAACTGCGGTATGTGCGGATCTGGCGCGCTGCCGTCGGCCTGCTGGTCGCGATCGGGGTGATCACCTCCTTGGTGTTCGTGTCACCGGCGACGAATCTGGCGGCCTTCCTGGTCGCCGGACTGACGGTCGGGGCCGTCTGCCTGAGTGTCGGGCTCGGGCGTGACCTGCCGTCCGGGGATCTGGTCTATCTGATCCCGCGCTGGGCCGTGCTCGGCGGACTGGGGGTGCTCGCGATCTGCGGGTACGCCGCCGCGGTCGGCGCGCGCACGGTGGCCTTGGTGTTCCTCGTGCTCGGTGTCTCCCCGCCCGTCATCGGCTGGCTGCGTTCCGGGCGCGCCGGCCGGCCCCCGCGGCGGCCGCCCCGCCGGCGCCGGCCCATCAAGTTGCCCAAGGCATCGAATCGGCAGCTGGCCAAAGTCCGGTCCGACTGCCGTCCCGTGGCGGACTGGCCGATGCCGAAGTACCTGGCTGCCGTGGTGCGGAACGTCAGTGAGTTGAGCGACGCCGAGCTCTGCCTGGCGTGGCGCCGCAGTTTCACCCAGCTCCAACGGGCCTTGGCGCCCGACCGGCGGCAGGCCATGGTCGACGTACGGCGTGCCTACCTGGACGAACTGGAGCGCCGGCATCCCGACTCGTTCGTGACCTGGCTCGCCTCCAACCCGCGGGCCGCCGGGGACCCGGCGCGCTTCTTCACTCACCGCGCCGACCACTGAGGTCGCGGAGTTCGGCCCCGATCAGCTCCACCGCGTGCCGCCCTGCCGACAGGACGCCGGGGAAGTTCAGGAACGCGTGCATGGTGTCGGCGTACTCGACCAATCGTGTCGGTACGCCGTCCTGCGCGAGGCGATCCGCATAGGTCAGGGCATCGTCGCGCAACGAGTCCCGGCCGGCCGCGAGTACGAGAGTCGGCGGCAGACCGGCAAGCGTGCTCGCGCGCAGCGGTACGGCGGTGGGCGGCGCATCGTCCGTCGGGAAGTACCACTCGTGCCAGTCCTCGTCCGGATGCAGATCCAGCGTCGGATAGCAGAGGATCTGCCGGTCCGGGAGCGGAGTGCCGTCGTCACGCGCGAGCAGACAGGCGCCCGCGGCCAGCGCGGCACCGGCGCTCTGCCCGCCCACCACGATCCGTCCGTCACCGTTCAGCTCGTGAACGTGCTCACGGATCCACGCGAGCGTGTCGCGGACGTCGTGAAGCCCCGCGGGAAAGGGGTCCTCGGGCGCCAGCCGGTAGTTCAGCGACACCACCGTGACGTCGGCGGCGACGGCGATCCCGGAGGTCGCGTACTCGATGTCACGCAGGTGCCCGCCGACGAAGCCACCACCGTGCAGCCAGAGCACGATCGGCCGGGGTTCCTTCGACATCCGGTAAGTGCGTGCTTCCAATGACCGACCCGGCAGGTCGACGGTGAAGTCCTCGACGGTCGCTCGCCGATCACACGCACTCGCCAGCTCCGGATCGGGCAGATCCTCGCGGTCCAGCAGGAGCGCCTGATAGGCGTCCAGCGTCGGGTCCACCGGCTGGTTGGCGAGGTGCTTCAGCAGCGCGTCGGTTTCCGGCCCGTACGTCGGGCTGTCGATGAGCTCGGCCCTCACGCGGAGACCGGCTGCAGATGACGGGCGGCGTGCGCGAACAGGAACCCGTCCGGCGTCGTCGACACGTACTCGGCCAAGGCCCCGATCCCGCCGTCGAACCCGGCCCCCGTCGACGGGTCCGTCCACGTCTGGTCGTCGTACTGCTCGAGCTCGGCCACCAGCGCGGCGCCGACGCTGCGGAACCGGTGCAGCAGCAGCTCGGACGGGATGAGCCGTCCGGCGTCGACGCCCCCGCGGTTGAGCGCACGACCGATCTCGGCCGTCTCCCACCGCGGATCGAGGCTCCAGTGCAGGCGGCCCGCCTTGGCGTCCCGCAGTACGGCGAGGGTGATCTCGTCCCACATCAGGACGTGCGCGACGAGGTCGTGCAGCGAGTCGCAGAAGTCGCCGAGCGGTCCGGCGCTGACGTCGTACGGCGCTCGCAGCTCGTCCTCACGCTGTCCTTCGACCCGGCTCAGCAACAGCTGCTGGTCCGTCCGGATCATCTCGGCGGCCTGCGCCGGTGTGGTTGTCGGTGTTCGCATGCCGACAATCAATCAGCCCCGCACGCTCGGCCCGGGCGGATTGCGCGAAGTCCTCAATCCACCGCGGCTACTCCAGCCCGAGCTCGGTGAGAACCTCGAGTGCCGGGCGATGCGGGGGAGCCGCCGCGACCAGGCCGCGGATGCACCCGGTCATCACCATCCGGAAGTACGCGTCCGAGCTGATCGGCGGAAGTGCCTGGTGGGCGGCGCTCAAGAGTTCGTCAGTGGCGAGCAGTGCGTAGACCTTCTCGAGTTCGCGACGGTGCGGACCTTCGAAGTACGGGCGATGCCGTTCCTCGGCGGCCGACAGGTTGATCGCCAGCGACGCGACCGTGCCGGACATCAGGACCGCGCTCGCCGGGCTGTACCCGCGCCGGCCGAGCGCCTCGATCGCCTCCCGCTGCAGCCGGACGCCCGACTCGCCCCGCGGGAACAGCCCCTGCATGTACGCCGCCAGTCCCGGGTGACCGACGACGAACGTGTGGATCTGCCCGGCGAACGACAACAGGTGCGCCTCGACGTCGTGGTCCGGGTCGTCGACGACGTGCAGCTCCCGCAGGACCGCCTCACCGACCAGCGCCTCGAGTCCGAGTTTGCCGTCGACGTGCCGGTACAGCGCGGTCGGTGAGACGCCGAGCGCGGTCGCGACGCCGTTCACCGTCAGGTTCGGCAGGCCGAGCCGCAGACCCTCCCGCTCGATGTCCGCGACGGTGATCTGTGCCTGGCGGCCGCCGGTCTTCCGGCGGGGCGGATGCGCTGTCACAAGTCTCCTCTGGCGGGGCTGACCCCAAAGTTATGCTACTAACTTAGATCGACACCGTCACTGACGGTGAATGTTCTGTCCCTTAACTCCTCAGAGATCCAGGAGATCATGGTGAGCGCACCTCGCCCCACCCGGCGCAACATTTTGAAGGCCGCCGGCGGGCTGACCGTTGCGGCCGGCCTCGGCGCCGGCACCATTCTGGCCACCTCGGTCGCCGCATCCGCGGCGGACGACGGATTCGGCCTGCACATCAAAGACCGGAACGAAGACGATCCGCGGATGAAGTACTTCCGCTTCGAGACCGGCGAGATCGGCTGGGCCCCGGCCGTCAACGTGCTGGTACCCAGTGACTACGCCACCAGCGGCCGCACCTATCCGGTGCTGTACCTGCTGCACGGCGGCAACCAGGACTTCATCGAGTTCGACCGGCTCGGTATCCGGGAGTGGACCGCCGGCAAGCCGATCATCGTGGTGATGCCGGACGGCGGCAAGGCCGGCTGGTACTCCAACCCGGTCAGCAGCAACAGCGGCCCGCGGAACTGGGAGAACTTCCACCTGAACCAGCTCGTGCCGTGGGTGGACGCCAACTTCCGCACGCACGCCGAGGCCGCCGGCCGCGCCGTCTCGGGCTTCTCGATGGGCGGCTTCGGCGCGCTCAAGTACACCGCGAAGTACTTCGGGCACTTCGCCTCCGTCAGCTCGCACTCGGGCCCGGCCAGCGTCCGTCGCGACGCGGGCCTGGTCGTGCACTGGGCGAACGTGTCCTCGGCGGCCGTCGACCTGGCCGGCGGCACCATCTACGGCGCGCCGGCGTGGGACGAGAAGCGCGTCACCGCCGACAACCCGATGGAGAACCTCGAGCGCTACCGCGGCAAGCGCATCTTCCTGGTCGCCGGGACCAGCCCGAGCCCCGACCCGTTCGACTACGCCAACGAGACCCAGGTCCTGGCCGGCCACCGCGAGTTCAAGGCCGCTCTGGACAAGGCCAACATCGCCTACACCGCCCACGAGGACCCGGGCGGCCACATGGTCCGCCCGAACCGCATGATCGAGGACCTCGACGGCATCATCGCCCACCTCAAGAAGGCCTGACCCAACCTTGGGGAGGATCGTGTACCCACATCGGGCACAGGATCCTCCCCGAGCCGGCATCAGGTACGGCGTCGGCGTCGGCGTACCTGATCCACGACGATGAGGGCCGCACCGATCGCGCCAGGTATGAAGAACGCCGCGAGCGCCGACGCCGCGGGCTTCAGGAACACATCGGCCGTGTGCCGCCGACCGACGAAGTACGTCGCTTCGCCCGTGCACGCCACCTCGACGGTCTGCGCCGGCACCTTGTCGACCGAGTGCGCGACCACGTAGTACAGGTCCCCGGCGTCGTCCCACTGCTCGTGGCGGGCCGGCGGTTTCAGGTCGATCGCGGTGCCCCGCGCGTCGTGCGCCGTACAGCTCTGGGCGGCGTTCTTGGTGGTGGAGAAGATCGTCAGTCCGACACCGTCGATCGCGATCGGCCGGCCGTCGATGCGGGTGGGGGAGCCCGGGATCGCGCCGGTGAGTTGCTGGATGAAGTACATGGCGACGAGTAGGCCGGCCGCGACGAATGCGGCGCCGACGTACGTCAGCACCGGGCGGGAGGTGCGCATTCAGTCCTCTGCGAGGCGTTGGAGAAGAGTGATCAGGGTCTGTTGCTCGCGGTCGTTCAGGCGGGTCAGTTGACTGACCATCACGTCGCGGCGCTTCTCCCGGAGGTTCGCGAGGATCTTGCGGCCGTCCGGCGTGAGGTCCACCAGTGTCGCCCGCCGGTCATGGGGATCTGGTTGTCGGGCCACCAGTCCGGCCGCTTCAAGGTCGTCGACGACCGAGGTGGCCGAGCGGGGCACGATGCCGAGCCGGGACGCGAGCTCGCTCAGGCGGAGTGTCTGTTCGGCGTTGTCCAAGGTCCGCAGTACCCGGAACTGCCCGTGCGTGACGCTGTCGCCGAATCCTTCCCGGGACGCCCGCCGCTGCCGCCGGACGATCCGATCCAGCAAGCCGGCGATCTGCTCCGCGGCGTCGTCAGGCGCATTCATGTGCAGAGCCTAGTGGGCCGCTCGCGGGCGCGGGGGAACAAACGAACATGTTGTGAGGTTGACTCATAGTGAGCTAAGCTCAGTAATGTCCGAACTGCCCATCGGAAGGATCTGCATGTCACAGATGTCCGGGCTTCCGGGCGGGGGAGGCGGCGGTGGTCGGGCGATGCGCTCGCTGCTGAAGGACTCCTCCGTCCGGCATCACAAACTGTCCGCGGGCACCCTGCGCCGAATCCTCGGCTTCGCCCGCCCGTACCGCGGCTATCTGGCCGCCTTCCTCGTTCTCGTCGCGCTCGACGCCGGCACCGGAGCCGTCACGCCGCTGCTGTTCCGCGCGATCATCGACAAAGGCATCGTCCCGGGCCATGCCCAGGTCGTCGTCTGGCTCGCCCTCGTCGTCGCCGTGCTCGCCCTCGCGAACAGCGCGATCACCCTGGCCGAGCGCTGGTTCTCGGCCCGGATCGGTGAAGGTCTCGTCTACGACCTGCGGACCGCGGTCTTCGACCATGTCCAGCAACTCCCGGTCGCGTTCTTCAGCCGTACCCAGACCGGTGCTCTGATCCAGCGGCTGAACGGCGATGTCCTCGGCGCCCAGCAGGCGTTCACCTCGACGCTGTCCAACGTCGTCAGCAACCTGCTCAGCGTCGCCCTCGTGCTCGGCGCGATGTTCGTGATGTCCTGGCAGATCACGCTCCTCGCCCTCGTCGTCCTCCCGCTCTTCGTGATCCCGGCCCGGCTGCTCGCCGGGAAGTTGCGCGAGGCAACGGCTGAGACCTACAAGCTGAACGCCACGATGGCGCAGACGATGGCCGAGCGCTTCAACGTCGCCGGCGCCGTGCTCGCCAAGGTGTTCGGCCGTACCCAGGACTCCTCGAAGGACTTCGCCGGCAAGGCCGCCCGGGTCCGCGACATCGGCGTCACCACCGCCATGTACGCGAGTGTCTTCCGCGTCTCGCTCACGTTGGTCGCCGCTCTCGCGGTCGCCCTGGTGTACGGCGTCGGCGGTGTGTTCGCCGTCGAGGGAGCGCTCGGGATCGGTACGGTCGTCGCGCTCACGGCGTACCTGAACCGGCTGTACGGGCCGTTGACCGCGCTGTCCAACATCCAGGTCGACGTGATGACGACGCTGGTCAGCTTCGAGCGGGTGCTCGAGGTGCTCGACCTGCCGCCGATGGTTGCCGATCGTGAGGATGCGAAGAAGCTCCCGCCGACCGCGGAGCCGTCGATCGAGTTCGATCACGTGTCGTTCCACTACCCGTCCGCCGCGGAGGTGTCGCTCGCCTCGCTGGAGTCGGTCGCGACGCTGTCGGCCGAGACCGGGGAAGAGGTTCTCAAGGACGTCACGTTCACCGTCGAACCCGGCCAGATGGTCGCCGTCGTCGGCCCGTCCGGTGCCGGCAAGTCGACGCTGTCGTCGCTGGTCTCCCGGATGTACGACGCCACGGGTGGAGCCGTCCTGATCGGCGGTCACGACGTCCGGGAAGTCACCCAGAGCTCGCTGCGCGCGGCGATCGGTGTGGTCACGCAGGACTCGCACATGTACCACGACACGATCCGTGCGAACCTGCTGCTCGCCCGACCCGACGCCACCGACGCGGACCTACGCGAGGCTCTGGAAGCGGCTCAGATCGCGGCTCTCGTCGACAGCCTGCCCGACGGTCTCGACACCGTGGTGGGCGATCGCGGGTACCGGTTGTCCGGCGGCGAACGGCAGCGCCTCGCCATCGCCCGGCTGCTGCTCAAGTCGCCGTCGATCGTGATCCTCGACGAGGCCACCGCGCACCTGGACTCCGAGTCCGAGGCCGCCGTACAGACCGCCCTCGCGAACGCACTCGTCGGCCGTACGTCGCTGGTCATCGCGCACCGCCTGTCCACGATCCGCAACGCCGACGTCATCCTGGTCCTCAACGAGGGCCGTATCCACGAGCGCGGCACGCACGAACAGCTCCTCGCGCACGGCGGCCTGTACGCCGATCTGTACGCGACCCAGTTCA
The DNA here is from genome assembly GCF_053611945.1 of Kribbella sp. NPDC054772. NCBI lineage: Bacteria > Bacillati > Actinomycetota > Actinomycetes > Propionibacteriales > Kribbellaceae > Kribbella > Kribbella sp. NPDC054772. Next base: position 333,919 of record NZ_JBSHBJ010000003.1, read on the forward strand.
CCAAGGCCGCCTGACCGATCGCTGGACCCCCGCTCGCGCCACAGTGGTCGGCGGGGGAGGATCTTCCTCATGAGAGATCGGATGACTGCGGCCGCCACCGAGCTGACGTACGACGCTCCCGCGGCGAACTGGCTCGAGGCGTTGCCGGTGGGGAACGGGCGGATCGGGGCGATGTGCTTCGGCGGACCCCGGCAGGACCGGATCGCCCTGAACGACGAGACCTGCTGGTCCGGCAGTCCGGAGACCATGCGCCGGCTCGCCACCCCGCTCGGCGCGGTCGGAGCCGATGCGGTCGATCGTGTGCGGGCAGCCGTTGCGGCGGGCGACGTACGGACGGCTGAGGAGCTCGCGCACGGGTTCCAGAGTGGGTACTCGCAGGCGTACCTCCCGCTCGGTGACCTGGTCCTCGACTTCCAGCTCGACGGCGAGGTCACGCAGTACCGGCGGCGACTCGACCTCGATGAGGCGGTGGCTCGCGTGGAGTACGAGGTGGCTGGGGTCGCGGTCTGGCAGGAGGTGTTCGTGAGCGCGCCGGCGCAGGCATTGGTCCTACGTCTGGGCGCCTCGCAGCCGCTCACCGTGACGCTCCGCCTCAGCTCGCAACTCCGCGGCGATACCGAAGCCGTCGGCGACAACGGGCTTGCGCTGCTCGCGGTCTGCCCGTCGTCCGTCGCGCCACCGCACGGCAACGTCGACGAACCGATCCAGTACTCCGACGGTGACGACCGCGGCATGAGTGCGGCGGTCGTCCTGCGCGCGCAGACGGACGGCGTACTCGAGCCGACCGACGAAGCGCTGACGATCACGAACGCCACCGACGTACTCGTGGCGCTGTCCACTGCTACCGGCTACGTGGACCCGCACACGACCCCGACCAAGACGCCGGCCGAGTGCCGCGATGCGGCCGACGCCATCTTGCAGAACGCCCTCACGAAAACGCCGGAAGCCCTTCGGCAAGAACACGTCGACGACTACCAGGCGTTGTTCCGCCGCTCGATCCTCATGCTGCCGTCGACCGTGGAGCTGAGCACCGACCGCCGCCTCACGCAGGCAGGCGACGACCCCGGCCTCGCCGCGCTGATCTACAACTTCGGCCGCTACCTGATGATCGCCAGTTCCCGTCCCGGCGGCCTGCCCACCAATCTGCAGGGGATCTGGAACGAGCACCTCCAGCCGCCGTGGAGCTCCAACTACACGGTCAACATCAACACCGAGATGAACTACTGGCCCGCCGAGACCACGTCACTATCGGAGTGCCACGAGCCGCTCCTGCGGTACGTCGGCGAGCTCGCCCGCGCGGGCCGCCGTACCGCGGAGGTCCTGTACGGCGCGAACGGGTGGACCGCCCATCACAACGCCGATGCCTGGTGCTGGACCGCTCCGGTCGACGGCAACCCGAAGTGGTCGAACTGGCCGATGGCGGGCGTGTGGTTGTGCCGTCACCTCTGGGACCACTACGCGTTCACCGGCGACCGCGACTACCTCCGCGACGCCTGGCCGGTACTGCGGGGCGCCGCCGAGTTCTGTCTCGACTGGTTGGTCGAACTCCCGGACGGCTCCCTCGGCACCGCGCCGTCGACCTCGCCCGAGAACGAGTACATCGCCGCCGACGGCCAACCGGCCTCGGTCACCACCTCGTCGACGATGGACCTCGCCCTGATCGCCGACCTCTTCGACCGTTGCGGCCAGACCGCGGCCGAGCTCGGCCTCGCCGACCCGCTGATCGACGACCTCGCCGCCGGGCGCAAGCGGATCCCGGACCCGAAGGTCGGCAGCCAGGGCCAGCTGCAGGAATGGCTCGAGGACCTGCCCGAAGCTGAGCCGCTGCACCGTCACACGTCGCACCTGTTCGGCCTGCACCCGGGCGACCAGATCACCCCGGACGGTACGCCGGAACTCGCGGCGGCCGCGGCCCGCACTCTCGAGCTGCGCGGTGAGAAGAGCACCGGCTGGTCGCTCGCCTGGCGGATCTCGCTCTGGGCGCGGCTCCGCGACGGTGCCGCCGCGCACCGCCTGGTCCGCGAGCTGCTCACCCCGGCCGGGGATTCGGGCACGGATTACGTCGGTGACGGTTCCGGCCTGTATCCGAACCTGTTCTGCGCGCACCCGCCGTTCCAGATCGACGGCAACTTCGGCGCCACCGCGGGGATCGCCGAGATGCTCCTGCAGAGCCACGCGGGCGAACTCGAGATCTTCCCCGCGCTGCCGGCCGCCTGGCCGGAGGGCGCGATCACGGGCCTACGGGCGCGTGGCGGTGTCGCGGTCGACCTCGCGTGGTCCAGCGCGGCCGCGAACGCCGTCCTCACGGCTGATCGCGACACCACGGTCGTGCTGCGGCACGGGGATCGCCGCGAGGAGGTGTCTCTGACCGCCGGGGTCCCGCACACCTGGACAATTGCTGGATGAGCTTCGTCATCGGGGTCGACATCGGAACCGGCAGTACGAAGGCTGTGCTGAGCACGCTGGACGGGGAGGTCGTGGCGGTCGCCCGTCGCGACCACGCCCCGAGCCTGCCGCAGCCGGGCTGGGCCGAGATGGATCCCGAACGCGACTGGTGGGGCGACGTCACTGAAGTACTCACCGAGCTGACGAGCACACCGAGAGACGTTGCCGCGGTGTGCGTCTCGGGACTCGGGCCGTGCGTCGTCCAGACCGACGACGACCTGCGCCCCCGCCGACCGGCGATCCTGTACGGCGTCGACACCCGATCGACCCGGGAGATCGCCGAGATCACCGAGCAGCTCGGCGCGGAGGCGATCCTCGAACGCTGCGGCAAGGACCTGTCCAGCCAGGCGATCGGCCCGAAGCTCGCGTGGTTGCGCCGCGAGGCCGGCGCGGCGTGGCGCCCGCAGGACCGCTGGTTCAGCGCGCATTCGTACGTCGTGGCGCGGCTGACCGGCGAGTGGATCCTCGATCACCACACCGCCAGCCAATGCGACCCGTTCTACGACATCCACCGCCAGGACTGGGCGACGGACTGGGTCGAGGCGGTCCTGCCCGGCCTCGCGCTGCCGCGGTTGGTGTGGCCGTCCGAACAGGTCGGCGTAGTTGGAGAAACGGCCGCCGCGGCAACGGGCCTCACTGTCGGTACGCCGGTCGTCGCGGGGACCGTCGATGCCTGGGCCGAGGCGTTCAGCGTCGGCGTACGACGTCCTGGCGATCTGATGGTGATGTACGGCTCGACGATGTTCTTCGTCCAGGTGCTCGAGGCACCGACCAGCGTGCGCGGTCTGTGGACGGCCTCCGGTGTCGAGCCCGGATCGCACACGCTGGCTGCCGGTATGGCGACGTCCGGGACGGTCACCACCTGGCTGCAGGAGCTCACCGGCGGTGCGCCGTTCGACACGTTGCTGCGCGAAGCGGCCGCTGTCCCGGCCGGTAGTGAGGGGCTGGTTCTGCTGCCGTACTTCAGCGGTGAACGAACCCCGATCTACGACCCGCTCGCGCGCGGTGTGATCGCCGGCCTGACGCTGCGCCACGGTCGCGGTCACCTGCTGCGCGCGGCGTACGAGGGGATCGCTTGTGGTGTCCGGCAGATCCTCGACATCTTCGGACCGGCCGACCGGATCGTTGCCGTCGGCGGCGGAACGCAGGGCGGCCTCTGGACCCAGATCGTCAGCGACGTCGCCGGCATCTCCCAAACCGTGCCAAAGCAGACGATCGGCGCCGCGTACGGCGATGCGCTACTGGCCGCCATCGGGATCGGAGCCGTCCCACCGAGTACTGACTGGACCAGACCACATCACGTCGTCACGCCCGATCCTTCGATCGCGGCGACGTACGACGGACTGTTCCAGACCTACACCGAGCTCTACCCCGCCACGCGAGACCAGATCCACCGGCTCGCCGAGTCCGTGGAGTAAGAGAGGTTCACTCCAGGTCGCGAACGTGGAGCACGGCGCCGCTCTCGACGTCGCGGTTCATCAGGGACCAGATGGCGCGGGCCACCGATTCGGGTGTCGCAAGCTTGCCCTGGGCAGCCATCTCGCGAAAGCGGGTCGACTCCGGCACCTGTTCGGGACTCGACGCTCGCAGTTCGGCCTGCATGTCGGTGTCGACCGAACCGGGGGCCACCGAGACCACCCGGCAGCTCAGGCTGCGGCGCTGTTGCTCCAGCCCGACCGTGCGTACCCATTGGTCGATGGCGGCCTTGGCCGCGCAGTAGCTCGATTCGCCTTCGTGTGGTCGTTTCGCCGCGCCCGACGACACCATGATCAGGTGCTTCTCGAAGTCCCCGCCGGCGACCGCGTTCAGGAACGAGTGTCCTAGCACCTGAGCGGCGGCCGAGTTCAGCAGCACGTTACGGGTGTATTGCTCGGTGTCGACACGGTCCGCCGGGCCGAGCGGTGTGAGTGTCCCGGCGTTGTGGATGAACACCACCAGGTCCGGGGCGCCGGCTTCGATCCGTTGCCGGAAGTCCTTCTCGACCATCGGCCACGCGTCGGGTGAGGCCAGATCCACCGCGACATGGTTGGCGCCGGGGGTTCCGCCCCGGCGCGAGATGTCGATCAGTTCCGCGTTCTCGAACGGGACTGTCGCGGCGAGTGCCGCCCCCAGTCCGGCCGAGGCCCCCGAGATCCAGACCAGGGCACGGCGCAACGGATTCATTGCTTGCCCTCCCCCGAGTGCAGGCAAAAATCCAAGCGTCATGCAGTTCCCCCCTGCCGACCCACCCGTCCCCCTCGCAAGCAGAGCGTACGACGGGAAACGCCGTAGACGAAGGCCTGTCGGGGTTTTTGATCAGGTGTTGACGCTCGGCCTATCAGTGAATACTCAGCCGATTCACAGCGAGTTTGTTGCTCAGGGCTCCTACTGTACGGAACAGCGTCGGCCGGTGACGGTTCGCAGCCAGGTCCGCCGTGCCGGCGAGTGTCGTGCTGAGAGCCGGCTGAGAGAGCGTGGCCCACGCGGAGCGGCCGCGGTGAGGTCCGCGGCCGCTCGGGCGTTCCGGTTCAGGACTCGTTGTCGTCGTTCTGACCGCCGAGGTTGTCCAGCTGGTCCTTGGCGAAGTCCTTGCCCTGGTCGATCTGGTCGCCGTGCTCGCCACCGGTCTTCTCGTTGACGAACTCGCCGGCCTTGTCCAGACCTTCGTCCACCTGGTCGCCGTGCTCGCGCGCCAGGTCGCCGGCCTTGTCCTTCATGTTGTCGAACATGCCCATCGTTTTTTCCCCGTTCCGTCGATGGTTGCCTTCCACTACCTAGGCGCCATTACCCGATCGCCCGGATTCCACACCGGTCCGCGCGGAGATTCATCCGGCAAACGGATTCCGGTCCGCTTGCAGGGCGGGAAGGACGCTGCCGGCGAAGGTTCCGTACAGGTGCCGCTGGAACATCGGCCCGAAGCTGATCCGGGCGACGCCGCGCGCCGTGTAGTCGGCGAGCGAGTTGGCGCCCTGCCCGTAGCCGACGTTCACGGGACCGGTGATCTCCTTCACCAGCGTGCCGATCAGGTCGAGATCACCGACACCGATCGGATACACACAGTCGGCACCCGCGGCGAGGTAGCGGGTGGCACGATCGAGTGCGGTCCGTAGCTGTTCCTCCGGCGTACCGGCCTGGCGGACGAAGGCGTCGATCCGGGCGTTGATCACCAGCGCGTCGCCCGCCGCGGCACGGACCGCGGCCAGGAAGTCGGCCTGTTCGGACGGATCGACCATCGCACCGGTCGACGGCTCGGAGTCCTCGAGGTTGAGGCCGACGGCGCCGGAGGCGAGGAACCGCTCGACGAGTTCGGCCGGTGCCAGCCGGTAACCGCGTTCGAAGTCGACGGTGACCGGCACTGCCACCGAGCGCGCGATCTGGGTCGCGGCGGTGAGTACCTCGTCGACGGGCGCGTGCTCGCCGTCGTCGTACCCGAGGACGGCCGCGGTGGCGTTGCTGCTCGTTGCCACGGCAGGGAATCCGGCGGCCTCGATCAGCCGGCCCGAGGCCGCGTCCCAGGCGTTCGGGACCACGAGTGGTGTTCCGGGGACATGCAGTCGCCGCAGGGTAGTTGCCAAAGACATCAAGATCTCCGATGGATCAACGGCAGCCCGAAGGCTGGGAACAAAGACGGTTGGTGGAACGCGAGCACCGCCGAGATCCCGGCATCGGCAAGGGTCAACACCTTGATCGAGTGCGCGTGGAACAAGTCGTCGGTGCCGCGGATGTACAGCGCGAACGCGGGCTGACCGTTCGCCGAGGTCTCGACGAGCACCCGCCGGTCCGGCCCGGACCGCAGTTTCGAGTCCAGCAGCCGCAGTACGTCGGTGCGCCCGCTGAACCAGGTCGGGATCGGCGGCATCTCCCAGCGCGCGTCCTTGGTGAACAGTCCTTCCAGGACGACGAGATCCTTACTCTCCATCGCCGCCTGGAACTGGTCGAGCAAGGCGCGCCGGAGCGGCTCGTGCGGCTCGCTCAGCTCGTCCTCCCGCGGTTGCCGCCGGGCCAGCTCGGCGCGGGCTCGCTGCAGCGAGCTGTTTACCGCGGCGGTCGTTGTGTCGAGCAACGAGGCGACGTCCGCGGCGGGCCAGGTGAGCACCTCGCGCAGGATCAGTACGGCGCGTTGCCGCGGCGGGAGGTGTTGCATTGCAGCGACCATCGCGAGTCGCAGGCTCTCCCGGTCGCCGACCACCGTGGCCGGGTCGGCCCCGAGCAGCTGGTCCGGGAACGGCTCCAGCCAGGGCACCTCCAGGGCCTGGGCGTGCAGCTCGTCCGGATCGTTGCCCGGGGCACCCAGCGCTGACGGGACCACCCGTCGGCTGCTGTGCTGCAGGAGGTTCAGGCACACGTTGGTGGCGATCCGGTACAGCCAGGTCCGGACCGTCGAACGGTGCTCGAAGTCCGCGTGGCCGCGCCAGGCGCGCAGGTACGTTTCCTGGACCGCGTCCTCGGCGTCGTGCAGCGAGCCGAGCATCCGGTAGCAGTGCGCGACCAGCTCACCCCGGTGCTGCGCGAACTCCTCCTCGAGATTCATCCGGCTCCCTCCACCGCCTTAGCTGCGACCGATTCGACCGGACCGCTCGTCCGCCGACGCGCCGCGATTCCCAGACCCGACACCGCCCCGAGCAACGACAGTACGCCGCCACCCGCCAGCGCCCGGCTGAATCCGTCACCGGTGTAACCGCCGGCCGCCGTGAACACCGATCCAAGAACCGCGACGCCGGCGGCGCCGCCGAGCTGCCGGTTCATGCTGTACAGACCGGACGCGATGCCGACGGCTTCGCGCGGAAGTGCAGCCATCGCGGCACTCTGGGCCGCCGGCATCGCCAGCGAGATCCCGCAGCCGGTGATCACCAGCGGCGCGATGAGTTCCCAGTAGTGATCGGCGCCGCGGCTCACCCAAAACATCCCGCCGGTCTGCAGCGCCATCCCGATCACGACCAGCGGACGTTCGCCTATGCGGTCGACCAGCCGGCCGGCGATCGGCCCGACCACGAACAGCGTCGCCGTCCACGGCAACAGTTGCAGACCGGCCTTGAACGGTCCCGATCCGAGCATCGCCTGCATGTACTGCGAGAGGAAGAAGACCGCACTGATCAGTGCCGCGCTCAGGAAGAAACCGGCCGAGTTCGCAGCGGTGAACGTCCGGTTCCGGAAGAACCCGAGCGGCACCATCGCGTGGTCGGTCCGTCGCTCCCAGAACCCGAAGGCAGCCAGCAGCACCACCCCGGCCGCGAACGCACCGAGTACTTCGGCACTCGTCCAACCGGCCGACTCACCCCGCACCGTGCCCCACACCAGCCCGAGTACGGCGAGACTGATCAGCACCGCACCGACCAGATCGAGCCGCCGCGCCGGCCCGGTGCTCTCCGGGACCTTCGTCAGCACCAGCGCGATCGCGACCACGCCGATCGGCACGTTGATCCAGAAGATCCACTGCCAGGACAGCCCTTCGGTCACCGCACCACCGATCAGTGGCCCACCGAGGACGGCGATCCCGGTCACGCCGCTGAACACGCCGATCGCCTGACCGCGCCGCTCCGGCGGGAACGCCGCCCCGAGCAGGCTCATCGCCAGCGGCATCACCATCGCCGCGCCGATACCCTGCACGGCGCGCGCCGCGATCAGGAACGGCAGCGACGTGGCCAGCGCGCAGGCGATCGACGACGCGGTGAACAGTGCCAGTCCGGCCGCATAGGTACGCCGTCGGCCCAGGCGGTCGCCGATCGCGGCGGCCGTCATCAGAAGCATCGCGAAACTCAGGCCGTAGGCGTTGACCGTCCACTCCAGCTGCTCGGCGGATGCGCCGAGGTCAGTGCGGATCGTGGTCAGCGCCGCGGCCACCACCAGGGTGTCCAGCGCCACCATCACCGATCCGAGGGAGGTCAGCCCCAGAACCCATCGTTGTTGACTCGTCGTTCGTCCAGAGGATTGCTTCACACCTCTACAGACCAGCGGGAGGTGCCGAACTCATCGGTGCGATGAGTACGAATTTCAGCGCTCGGGACGTGCCTCGACCTGCATCAGCGTCTGCTGCCCGACAGCGACCAGCGTGCGGCGCTCGGCGACCACCCCGAACACGTCCAGCCGGCAGATCGTCAGCGTTCGGCCGGGCTTGATCACGGTCCCGACCGCCTCCAGCCGCTCGCCCTCGGCCGGGGCGAGCAGGTTGATCTTGAACTCGACCGTGAGCACCGTCGTACCGGCCGGGAACAGCGTGAAGGCGGCGTACCCGCCGGCGCTGTCGGCGATCGAACTGGTCGCGCCGGCGTGGAAGTAGCCGTGCTGCTGCGTCACCTCGGGCCGGCTCGGCAGCACGATGTGCACCTCACCCGGGGCGATGTGCGAGATCCGCGCCCCGAGGTGTTCCATCAGCCCTTGACGGTCGAAACTTGCCTGCACCCGGTCCCGTACGTCGGCGGTGGCCTCCTCCATGCGGGGAGCGTACCGGGCGTCAGGCCAGCGGGATCATCGCCGCGGCCGGGAGTGTCGGCGTACCGGAGCCGCCGTCGGGTTCGACGGTGAGTCCGAACGCGGTCATCCCGGTTGTCGAACCGTCGATGACCTTGGTCAGGTCGCCGGCGGCCAGGCCGACCGAATGGGCGGTCTTGTCCGGGTCGATCATCCACAGCTGCCAGGTCCGGTCGTGCGGGAGCTTCGGGAGATCCTTCAGGACGACGACCGACTTGTTCGCCGCCGAGGACAGTACGACCGTGGCCTGACCGCCACCCTCGACGCCGCCGTGCACGGTCCGGGCATCGGGCTGGGTGAGGACGGCCGCGATCTGCTGGTTGGCCTGCTCGACAGCGGCCCGGTCCCGGTACTGGTCGACCGCGACACCGCCCGCGGCCGCGACCACCACGGCCGCCGCTGCCAGCGTGAGTAGTGAGCGCCGGCTGAAGCGACGGATCTTCGGCGCGGAGCCAGGGACCTGGGGTGGCAGTTGCCGAACGTTCTCGATGGCTGCCATCACGTTCGCCTTCAATGCAGGCGGAGGCGGGGTCGAGACCTGGGTGGCCAGCTTGACCGCGGCGGCACGGAGTTCGGCGACCTCGGCGGTGCAGAACGTGCACTCGGTGAGGTGCGCCTCGAAGCGCGTCCGCTCGACGTCCGGCAACGCGTCGAGGACGTAAGGACCGGCGAGAGTGTGGACGTCGGGTTCCGTCATGACTGATGCCCCTTTGTCGTTCCGAGGCAGTCGCGGAGGCGGATCAGGCCGTCACGCATTCTCGCCTTGATGGTCGGGAGCTTGGCGCCGAGTTGTTGTGCCACCTCTGGGTACGTGTAGCCGTTGTAGTACGCGAGCTCGATGGATTCCCGTTGCAGGTCGGTGAGGGTGCCGAGGCAGCGGCGTACTTGCTCGGCTTCGAGACGGGTGCTGACGGTGTCGGCGACCTGGTCGAACGCGACGTCGGCGGACCGGGCGCCGACGAGTTCGGTGCGGTCGGCCGCGGACTGTTCGGAGCGCACCCGGTCGACGGCGCGGCGGTGCGCGATGGTGAGGATCCACGAGTGCGCGGAGCCGCGGTCGGCGTCGTACCTGGTGGCGGTGCGCCAGACGTCGAGCATGACCTCCTGGGTGACCTCTTCGGACTGCGCGGGGTTGCGGAGGATCCGCCGTACCAGGCCGAACACCCAGGGCGAGACGCGGTCGTAGAGGGCACTGAAGGCGGCGGTGTCACCCGTCGCCGTCAGCACCAGCAGATCGCCGTCCGAGACCGCGGCGGGAGGCCGACGCCGAACCCGGCGGCCGGGGAAGCCCGGTCGTGCGTTGAAAGGGACCATTACCGTGGCCACAAAACCGTGGA